>CAZJCN010000175.1:0-5739 GCA_964544195.1 uncultured Phycisphaeraceae bacterium
CACGCGTATTGGGGGCCGGACGCGGACGTGAAGCTGGTGCCGAGTTATTTCCCGTTCACCGAACCGTCGGCGGAGCTGTACGTGAAGATCGACCTGGGCAAAGGCGAGGAGTGGATGGAAGTCGGTGGGTGCGGGATGGTGGACCCGGCGGTGTTCGAGGCGGTGGGCTACGACCCGGAGCAATGGACGGGTTTCGCATTCGGCCTGGGGATCGAACGGCTGGCGATGCGCAAGTATGACATCCGGGACATCCGCTGGCTGTTTGAAAACGATGTGCGCTTCCTGCGTCAGTTTTGAGTTTTGATCCTGTTGTGCTTGGATGGATGCCATGTCAGAACGTGAAACCTGGATCGGGTATGCCAGGACACTGGCAGAGCCGGTCTGGCGGTTGTTGGCTGCACGCCGGTTGATGAAAGAATTGCCCCCGATCCCGGGGCGAGAGGATCGGACGCCTTATGCCCCGTCCGAGGCGTTTTGTCGCAGCTTTGCCGGGCTGGCTCCGTGGATCGAGCTGGGATTGCGAAACGAGTCGGTCCGTGCGGAATTGGGCGACCTGATCGGGCTGGCGTCCGAGGCGTTGGCGGCTGGGATGGACCCGGATTCGCCCGACTTTTTCCCGTTTGGTCAGCCGGGCCAGCCCTTGGTCGAGGCCGCGTTTCTGGCGCACGGCCTGTTCCGGGCTCCGACGTTCTGGCAGTCATTGGATGCTCGGGTTCAGGAGCAGACGTTTCAAGCATTGGCCTCCACCCGGGTGACGACACCCCCGCGGATGAACTGGTTGTTGTTCACCGGAATCGTCGAGGCGTTCCTGGCTTGTCAGGGGCAGCCGTATGAACAGGCGGGGATCGATGATGCGCTGGATGAACACGAGCGGTGGTACAAGGGTGATGGTGCTTACGGCGACGGGCCGTGGTTCCATCACGACTACTACAACAGCTTCGTGATCCAGCCGATGCTGATCGACATCCTTGATGCGCTCAACGGATGGAGTGGCAAGACGCATCCGATGACGGAAGCGGTTCATAAGCGGTTCGTGCGATATGCCGCGGTGCAGGAGCGGATGATTTCTCCGGAAGGCACGTTCCCGCCGATCGGTCGATCGTTGGCGTACCGTTTCGGGGTGTTTCAACATCTGGCGCAGGCGGCGTTGCAGGAGCGGTTGCCGGACGGGCTGGCTCCTTCGCAAGTGCGCAGCGCGCTGTCGTGTGTGATCAAGCGGAGCTTGGCGATGCCGGGGACGTTCACGGATGACGGCTTCCTGAACATCGGGATCGCGGGGCATCAGCCGTCGGTCGGCGAACATTACATCTCGCGCGGGTCGTGTTACCTGTGTTGCACGGCGTTGCTCCCGTTGGGCCTGCCGCCGGAACATCCGTTCTGGTCCGGGCCGGACATGGATTGGACGGCTCGACGTGTCTGGTCGGGTCAGGACATCGCCAAGGACGAAGCCCTGCACGATCCCTGAGCCTTGCCGGTGGCGGGCCTGTCGGTCACTCGCTCAAGCGTGCGGGATCGACTAAGATGAGACATCCCACCAGACATCCCTGATCCGTCCGACGAAAGACGATCGGGACAAGATGCGTTGTCAGCCCGCCCAGGCGGGATGAATCCCTTGTAAACCCTTGTTATCAAGCGAGATGAGACAATGACCGCCGCCGTGACGCCCAGCACCGGAACCCACACGTTCAAGATCCTTGCCGCCGACAAACTCGACCCGCAGGGTCTGGAATATATCCAGAGCCAGCCCGACGCCGAGTTGGTCAACAAACCGGGCCTGTCTGAGGACGAATACGCCGCGATTGTCGGCGAACACGACGCGATGATCGTTCGGTCGGGGATCAAGGTGACGGCGAAGATTCTCGAGAATCCCGGCCGGTTGAAGGTGATCGCCCGGGCGGGCGTGGGGGTGGACAACATCGACCTCGAGGCGGCGACCGCCAAGGGCATCCTGGTCGTCAACACGGCCGAGGCGTCCACCATTACGACGGCAGAGCACGCTTTCGCGTTGATGATGGCGTTGATGCGAAACATCGGCCCGGCTCACATGACCATGTGCAACGGCGGGTGGGACCGAAGCAAGTTCCAAGGCCGACAGCTTGCCGGCAAGACGCTGGGGGTGGTCGGGATGGGACGGATCGGTCGGACCGTTGCCGAGCGTGCGATGGCGTTCCACATGGATGTGGTGGGCTACGACCCGTTCTTCAATCAGGAAACCGCCTGCGAAGGCAAGGTGAAGATGTTCCGCGATTTTGCGGACATGCTCCCGCACGTGGACATCATTTCGTTCCACGTGCCGTTGAACGATCAGACCCGTTCGATGCTGAACAAGGAGACGTTCGCCAAGTGCAAGGACGGGGTGTATGTCGTGAACGCGGCTCGTGGCGGAGTGGTTGACGAGGCGGACCTGATCGAGGCGTTGGATTCGGGCAAGTGCGCCGGCGCGGCGTTGGACGTATATTCCAAGGAACCTCCGCCGGAGGACAGCCCGCTGCGTACTCATCCGAAGATCCTGCACACCCCGCACCTCGGTGCGAGCACCAAGGAGGCGCAGCAGGCGGTGAGCATCGACGCGGCGGAGAGCTGCCTGACCTACCTGCGCGGTCAAGGGGTCAAGGGCGCCGTGAACGCCGGCGGGCTGAAGATCGACCTGTCCCCGATGCAGCAGCGGTACGTGGACCTGGCGCTGCGGATGGCGCAGCTGATCAGCCCGATGATCACGCGGGGCATTTCGCAGGTCACGATCGAGTTGATCGGCAGCAGCCTGGCGGCCGGGCAGAGCATGATCGAACGGACGGCGCTTGTCGCGCTGCTTCAGGACCACCTCAGCGACCCGGTGAACATCATCAACGTGTCCAAGGTTGCGGAGAAGCGCGGCATCAAGATCCGCACGATTCTAAGTGAGGAAGAAGGGCCACGCGGCAGTGAACTGGCGCTCGAAGTGCAGGGCCCACCCACGGCGGTGGATGACACGACTCACCCAGCCGACAAGGTTCGTCGGATCGTCGGCCGGGTGTACGACGATCTTCGCCCGCGCGTGGTCGAGATCAACGGTTACCACATGGATATGGTCCCGGCCGGGCAGATGCTGCTCCTGCAGAACGAGGATCGGCCGGGCATGATCGGGTTGGTCGGGTCGGTCTTCGGCGAGGCGGGCATCAACATCGCTGACATGACGATCAGCCGACGTGATTCCACCGCGTTGATGCTGTTGAAGCTGGACGGCGAACCGGGTGCGGACGTGATCGAAGCGCTCAAGAGCAAGCCGGGGATTCTCAAGGCCGCTTCGGTCAAGCTGGCGCCGGAGAGTGCCTGAACAGATAAGCGAGTCTGTCCGGCGGGCCAGCCGGTTACGCCAGCGTTTCGTCAACTATTTACCTATAACAAACAGCCGGTCCCATGAAGGAACCGGCTGTTTTCTTGTGCTTGTTGCGGTGAGGATTTATCCGCGGGCTAGGGGTTTCGACTTGCTCTTGAGTTCCGGCTTGGGCATGCCGACCAGCTCCATCTTGCCGCTCATCGCGTCGGCCATCATCTCCAGCGTGGTGCTGAGCAGGAACTTCTTGAGTTGTGCCCGGATAGGCTTCCATTGTTCGTGCTGAGGGCACGGCTGTTCGTCGTCACACTTGGCCAGGCCGACCACACAGGAATCCAGCGACTCGACCCCGTCGATCTGCGCGACGATGTCGTAAAGGGTGATCTGGCTGGGCGGGTTGGCTAAGGCGAATCCGCCCCCTCGGCCCTTGGCGCTGGTCAGCAGGCCTTTGCGGACCAGATCCTGAAAGATCTTGGCGACGAAGTGCCGGGGCAGGTCGGTCCCTTCGCACAGTTCGTCGAGCAGGACGTAGCCGTCAGGACGGAGCATCGCCAGGCGGGTCATGGCTCGGATGGCGTAAGCACAGGCATTGGAATAGATCATGCGTCGTTTCCTGAAGCCGTGGAATGGGTGGATATTACGTTACGGTACGTGAACATGGGAATTATAAGTGTGAAGAGCTTTTTAGGCAATAATCTCCCGCCGGGCCGGGTCCGCGGCGGGCGGGAACCTGCTAAAATCCCGGTTTTGCCAGCGGACCCAATAACCCCCAGTGAGTGGTCTTTATGTCAACCCCAACCTCACCTGCGAGTGATCTTCAGAGCCTTTCGTCTCTCGGTCTGGATTCGGGGCATTGTGCCGTCGTGGGCCTGCAGTGGGGGGACGAGGGCAAGGGCAAGGTCGTGGACCTGCTCGCGAGGCAGTATGACCTGGTCGTCCGTTACAACGGCGGGGCCAATGCCGGGCACAGCGTGCAGGTGGGCGAGAAGCGTTACGCCCTGCACCTGATCCCGTCGGGCATCCTTTCGCCGGCCGCGGTCAACGTGCTGGGTAACGGGGTCGTGATCGACCCGGCCCAACTGGTCAAGGAGATCACCGGCCTTCGTGACGAAGGCATCGAGGTCGGCGACAACCTGCGGATCAGTGATCGTGCCCACGTGGTGCTTGAGTATCACAAGGTGCAGGACGCCCTCTATGAAAAGGCGATCGCCAAGGCGCAGGGCGCGGCTTCCGCGATCGGGACGACCGGGCGCGGCATCGGTCCGTGTTACGCGGACAAGGCGCTGCGCTCCACCGCCATCCGGATGGGCGACCTGTTGGACGAAAACACACTGGCGTCGAAACTGCAGCGCATCGTGTCGGTCAAGAACACGGTGCTCGCGGCATTGGCGGAGCAGTGCGGCGAAGCCTTTGTGCCGTTCAGCGATTCGGCGTTGTTGAAAGAAGTCATGCAGTATGCGGAGGTGCTCAGGCCGCACATCTGCGACACGGCGGCGTTGCTGCACGAGGCGATGGCTTCGGGCAAGCGATTGTTGTTTGAAGGCGCCAACGCGACGCTGCTGGATATCGACCACGGGACGTATCCGTTCGTGACCAGCAGCAACTGTTCATCCTTGGGCGTGCACACCGGAGCGGGCATCCCGGGCCGACAGGTCGGCCACGTGCTGGGGATCGCCAAGGCCTATCAGACCCGCGTCGGTGGTGGGCCGATGCCGACCGAGTTGTTCGATGAAACCGGCGACCGCATCCGCGAAGTGGGTCGGGAATACGGCACGACGACCGGCCGGCCGAGGCGTGTGGGTTGGCTGGACCTGGTGGCGTTGAAGTACACCGCGATGATTTCCGGCGCCACCGGGATCGCGCTGATGTTGCTGGATGTGTTGGCCGGGCTGGACGAACTGAAGTTGTGTACCGCCTACCAGCATGAAGGCAAGACCCTGAAGAACTTCCCCGCCAATCCCGACGTATTGAACGCGGTGGAGCCGGTCTATGAATCCCTGCCCGGGTTCGGCGAAGCGGTGCAGGATTGCCGGCGTTTTGAGGACCTGCCGGACAACGCCAAAGCGTATATCCGGCGCATCGAATCGTTCATCGGCGTGCCGGTGGTTCTGGTCAGCGTCGGGCCTCGTCGTTCACAGACCATTGTTCGCGGCAGCTGAATGACCGAGACGCGTATCACATTTGCCTTGGGAGTCTGAACGACCCATGCCCAACGCACCGATCAACACAAACCCCGGCTATGACGATCAACCGTCGGCGGAGAAGCCGCTGCCGCGTCATATCGCGATCATCATGGATGGTAATGGCCGATGGGCACGGGCGCGGGGGATGGACCGGACTTGCGGGCATCGCGAAGGCGGTGAGCGGATAAGGCCCCTGGTGACCGAGTGCGCCAAGCTGAAGATTGACGCGCTGACGCTTTACAG
>CAZJCN010000176.1:0-5722 GCA_964544195.1 uncultured Phycisphaeraceae bacterium
TGCCCGCCGGACTGTGATAAACCCTGCTGCAAGAAGTAAACAACATAGTCAGGCGAGTGTTAACGCACTCGCTTGATTTTTTGCTTGTGCATGACACTTTCACAGAAAGGGGCGAACGATGATCAGGACATCATGGCTGCTGGTTTCGGTAACAATGCTGGGGTTCGCATCTCTGTTACTCGCGGCACATCACGAACACCAGGAATCCTCGGAGCACGGGTCTCGGCATCAGGAACACGCTTCGCATTCTCACGGTCATGCCGATGCTCACGCCGAGATGATGGCGGGGATCACTCATGCCGTGGCCGTGATGGTGCCAACGGAAGGCCACACCGCCCATGGCGTGGTTCGTTTTACACAGGGCCAACACGGTGTCACGGTGGTGGCGGAGATCGAGGGTTTGGAACCGGGATCTACACACGCGATTCATGTGCACGAATTCGGCGACCTGACCGCAGCCGATGGAACCAGTGCCGGTGGTCATTACAATCCCGAAGGGCACGAACACGGTTTGCCCGGTCAGCATGCCCGCCATGCCGGGGACTTGGGCAACCTGACCGCGGATGACAACGGCCACGCGCATTACACCATCACGGTTGAAAACCTGACTGTTGCCGGGACTCATAATCCGATCATCGGGCGAGGTGTCATCATTCACGCCAAGCCTGACGACGGTGGGCAACCCACGGGCAACGCCGGGCCGCGTATCGCGATGGGTGTGATCGGCATTGCGAAAAACCCGTAATACGTTTTTTAGACCGTAGTGTTCCGGTTCAGCACGTCTCGAACGTGTTCGCTGTCCACCGGCATGATCACGCCGCGCTCGGTGATGATCGCGGTAATCAGCTCGGCCGGGGTGACATCGAATGCCGGGGCATAGGTTTTTACGTCTTCCGGGGCGGTTCTTCGGCCGAAGCCATGCGTGATCTCTTCACCCGCTCTTTGTTCGATCGGGATCGCATCGCCGTCAGCCAGCGACATGTCAAAGGTGGAGCTGGGGGCTGCCACCAGAAACGGGATATCGTGGTACTTCGCCAGCACCGCCAGCGGGTAGGTGCCGATTTTGTTGGCCGTGTCGCCGTTGGAGGCGATACGGTCCGCCCCGGTGATGACGACGTCCACGTGCTGTTTTCGCATGACATAACCGGCCATATCATCGCAGATCAATGTGACGTCGATGCCCGCGGCGTTCAACTCGTACGCGGTCAGTCGGGCACCCTGCAGAAGCGGGCGGGTTTCGTCGGCGAACACCCGGATGGGCCTGCCCTGTAAATGCGCCAAGTACATCGGGGCGGTCGCGGTCCCGATCCCGCCGGTCGCCAAGGCTCCTGCGTTGCAATGTGTCAGGAAGGTCAGGGGGTCCTTGTGTGATATCCGATCCTGGATCATTGCCAGGGCGTGTTCTCCGATTAACCGACACATCGATGCGTCCTCACGATGGATCGTTCTGGCTTCGTCCAGCAGGGCAGATGGCGTGCGAGGTGTCACGCGGGACATGCGATCAATCGCCCAGAACAGGTTAACCGCGGTGGGACGGCTGGTGGCCAGGTATTCCGCGGCAGCTTTGAAATCACCTTGCTGTGCCCCGATGACACAGCCATACGCCGCGGCGATGCCGATCGCGGGGGCACCCCGAACGCTCAGGCGTTGGATGGCTTGCCACACGCTCCGGACATCCCGGCATTCAAGAAAGACGACTTCGGTCGGCAGACGGGTCTGGTCCAGCAGGCGAAGGTGGCCGGTGTCAGCATCGCCAACCCATTCGATGTTGGTCGGCCCACAGTTCGGGTTGGAATCAAAGTCGTTCATCACCGGATTGTATTACGAACGGACCCCCGGTTATCCCGACGAAACGGTAAGCGCCATCACTACGTTGATCGTGTTGAAACCCATGTGGACCACGATCCCCGGCAACAAACTGCCGCTACGTTCATAAAGCCAACCCAGCACGACCCCAAGTACGAACAGTCCCGGCAAGGCCTGCCAGTTTTCAAACGAGGTTGTGTCCGCGTGGATAAGGGCGAAGACGAACGATGCGGTCAGCACGACACCCCAGCGTTGTTCTTCACCCGCGGTCTCCACCATCACCGTCTGAACCAGACCTCGGAACAACGTCTCTTCAAGCACCGGTGCCACGATCAGTGCGGAGAAAATCAGCATCACCGTTCCGATGAGTGAGTCGGAGCTGACCATGACTTTCAACATGTCGTGTGCGATACGCGGAGCCTCCTGCCCGAAGATTTCTCCGATCAGGACGGTCGCCTGGATGGTGCCCATGACCATTGGTGCCGCAACCAGCAACCCCATGATTCCCCTGGTTACATCCCGGCCGGGGTGGCCAGGTATGACACCCAACTTCCGCCAACCGTCCACGGTCGAGGAGGTGCGGATGAGCATGTAAGCCACGGGCAATCCCTGCCCGAAAATCTGGATCAGCAACACCCGCGCCGCCCACCGGACCACGTCCGTTTGGGCGGGGTCCGCTGCATTGGGCAGAATCAAACCCGCGCATGCCGGCCCGACGATCATCAGTCCCAGGCTGATCAGTAAATCGGCCGGTCTCAACCCCACCCGCCGAGAAGGCCCGGCTGTCAGGGCATCACGGCGCAGGGCACCACGCCAGGCGACCACCGCCAACATGACGGGCCCGAGGATCAGCACGGCTATAGGCAAAAAGGCTGACAAGACTGCTCCAGGCAGAAAGTTATCGACACGTTGGTCCGCCTCGGGTGACAGGCGGAAGTTAATTGACCCTTGAAACACGCTTCAGGGGATTGCTCCGGCGGCTTATTGCCCCTAAGCTTAGGGATTCGCACGGTTTTGTGTACCCGCACGGGTGGAGATATGTCGATTACTACGGCTTGGGCGCCTTTTTTTCAATCGCACACCAGGATGCGCGGACGGGCCTACCAGCTCGGCGGCCGGGTGGAACGGATCGAACCCGAGGCCGACGAACTGGTCCGTGCTCGTGTCCGTGGGCGAGAAGAGTACACCGTCACGATCCGACAGGAGCAGCGGGCCGCGATCGCTGAGTGCACCTGCCCGGCTTTTGAAAAAGGGGCGTACTGCAAACATATCTGGGCCACGCTGCTGGATGTTCAGCTCAACAGCCAAAGCCCCGGCGCGTCGGCGGATGATCTGGCCAGACTCCGTGTCCGGGCACCCAAGGCTCGCAAGCGGGACCAATCCAGACCCCGGACCCAGCAACGCGAGCCGGATTGGGTCGGCCGATTGAGCCTGATGCGGATCACCGGCTACGACAGCCATCAGGCGGAGCTTGCCCTGCCCGATCAGCGGCAGGTCTGTTACGTTGTCCTTTCTCGCCTCAGCACCCGTCATGGCGGACTTGTCGTGGACCTGCGCCAGCGCACCCCGAGCTCGAATGGTTGGACCGCGCCCAAGGCCATGCGGCTGACCCCGAGTGTCATCGCGTCTTTGTCCGATCCCGAGGACCGTGAACTGTGCGCGTTGTTGCTGGGGGCCACCAGTGTGCACGAGCACGATAAGGATGAGCCGTACCGAAGCACCCGGGGACATGCGACGTTCAAAGTGCAGGCCGGTGCCTGGCGGACCATGCTGCAGCGGATGATCCGGACCGGGCGCTGTTACGTGGAATCCGATGATCTTGACCTTGCTGCGGGTGACACAACCCGGCCCCTGGTCTGGGATGGCGACCAGCCTTGGGCGTTGTGGATGAACGGCAGCGTCGAAGGCGACGAGTTATGTGTGGGGGTCGAGCTACGCCGAGGCGATCAACGCATGGCGATCGACCGGCCGGCATTGGTACTCGGTGGTTGGGATGGGCTGGTCATTTATGACAATCGGGCTGCGGCCTTTGATGACCGGGACGCGTTTCGTTGGGCGGCACAATTCCGTGAACAGACCAAACGTGGTCGGGACGAGCCTGCGCCTATGCGTGTTCCGTTAAAGGATGTGCCTCAGTTTCTCGACAGGCTGTACCTGTTGCCGCAGTTACCCGAGATCGATCTTCCCGAAGGGATCGCGCGACAGGAGCAGAAAGTCAAGCCGATACCCTGTCTTGATCTGAGTCGCCCCGGTGAGGCGGGGAAAAATCAGGTTCAGGCTCGGGTATGGTTCGACTATGCAGGCCAACGTGTCAGCCCCGCCCAACCCGGGCGGTTTGTACCGGTGAAACCCGTTGAAACCGGGGCCGATGCGATCGGCGAGGGCGTCCTGTCTGAACACGACAGCCATGCCATTGCCGAAGAGTCGGTGGAATCCGACGCATTGGCGGTGACTGTACAGGATCAACCTGCCGGCCGGCCGATCCGTCGTGATCTACCCGCGGAACGCCGGGCCATGGCCAGGCTGTCGTCGCTTGGGCTCCGCAAGGCTAACGGATCACACGACGAGTTGACCCTCCCCGCGAAGCAGGTTGTGGGGGTGGTCCAGGCGCTGCTTAGTGAAGGATGGGTGATTCACGCGGACCGTCGCATCGTTCGACAGGCATCGGCTCCCAAGTTGTCGGTCAGTTCAGGGATCGATTGGTTCGAACTGCACGGCACGGTCACCTATCAGCGAGCCGACGGCACCGAGCAGGACGTACCCCTGCCGGAGATCCTGGCCATGGCTAAGGCCGGCCAGAACATGATCACTCTGGACGACGGAACACAAGGCCTGCTCCCCGAACAATGGCTCTCGGAGCACGGCCTACTCACCGGCTTGGGCAAACTGCAGGGCGATCACTTGCGGTTCAAGTCCAGCCAGGCGGCCCTGTTGGATGCCCTGTTGCGCGAACAGGAAAACGTCCAGGTTGATGATCCATTCAACAAAGTCCGTGAACGGCTTCACCGGTTCGAGGGCGTCAAGCCCCTGCAGGCCCAGGAGGGTTTCCACGGGAAACTCCGCCCTTATCAGGAACAGGGGCTTGGTTGGTTGGCCTTCCTGCGGTGGTTCGGGGTAGGCGGCGTGTTGGCCGACGACATGGGGTTGGGCAAGACGATCCAGGTGCTGGCGATGTTGCACAACCGCAAACTCGCCCAGCAACGGGCCTTGGCGGGTGAGGACCCGGAACAGTTTGATGACGTTCATGCCGACGCGTTACCGCACCGGCCGTCCCTCGTGGTGGCGCCACGGTCGGTGGTGTTCAACTGGCTGGATGAAGCCGAACACTTTGCGCCGAACCTGCGTGTACTGGCTTACAGCGGGGCAGAGCGTGAAGCGCTGCGGGCTGATTTCGACGATCACGACCTGATTGTGACAAGTTACGGCTTGATGCGGCGGGATATCGCCGACCTCAAGGAGCACAAGTTCGATTACATCGTGCTGGACGAAGCACAGGCGATCAAAAATCCCGCATCGCAGTCCGCCAAGGCGGCCCGTCTGCTCGAAGCACGTCACCGGTTGGCACTCACCGGCACGCCGATCGAGAATCATCTCGGCGATCTCTGGAGCATCTTTGAGTTTCTCAACCCCGGGATGCTCGGGTCCAACAAGCGGTTCACGGACTTGATCCGAGCGGGTAATGCCGCGGCCGGGCGCAACCGCACGCTCAACGGTGATCAGGAAAAAGCCGATATCGACCGCGGTACGATGCCGGACCCGCTTGCTCAGATCGCACGCGCGATTCGGCCGTTTGTCTTACGCCGAACGAAAACACAGGTACTCAAAGACCTGCCCGAAAAGACCGAGCAGACGATCGTGTGTCAGATGGAGCCGGCCCAGCGGAAGGTCTACGATGATCTTCGGGCCTACTACCACG
>CAZJCN010000177.1:0-5672 GCA_964544195.1 uncultured Phycisphaeraceae bacterium
ACCTCGTCCTGAGCCTCGAACCATTCGATCGTACGCTTCAGCCCTTCCTCGAAGCCGACCTGCGCCTGCCAGCCCATGACTTGTTTGGCTTTGGTGGTGTCCAGGCAACGGCGGGGTTGGCCGTCGGGCTTGGTGGTGTCCCACTCGATCCTGCCGGTGAAGTTGCAAAGACGGGCGATCAGCTCGACCAGGTCCTTGATCTTGATCTCCATGCCGGTGCCAAGGTTGATGGGGTCCGGCGTGTCGAGTTTTTCTGCCGCGGTCACGATCCCCTCGGCGGCGTCCTCGACGTAAAGAAACTCCCGGCTGGCGCTGCCGGTGCCCCAACAGGTGATCGACTCGGCGCCCGAATCGCGGGCCTCGATGCACTTGCGGATCAGCGCGGGGATGACGTGGGACGAGTGCATGTCGAAGTTGTCGTGTGGGCCGTAGAGGTTCACCGGCACGACGACGGCACTATCCAAACCGTACTCACGCTTGTACCCGTCGAGCATCACGAACAGGGATTTCTTGGCGATGCCGTAGGGCGCGTTGGTCTCTTCGGGGTAGCCGTTCCAGAGGTCCGATTCCTTGAACGGCACGGGGGTGAACTTGGGGTACGCGCAGACGGTTCCGGTCTGAACGAATTTCTGTATGCCGTGAATCCGGCCCTGCTCGATCAGGTGCATCCCCATCGCCATGTTGGCGAAGAAGAAACGCCCGGGATGGTCGCGGTTGGCGCCGATCCCCCCCACCTCGGCGGCCAGATGTATCACCACGTCCGGCTGGGCATCCCGGTACATCCGGACGACCTGCTCCTGCTGCGTCAGGTCGTAGTCCTTGCGTCGGGGCACGAAGATCGCTTGCTCGCTGACCCCGCGCTCACGCAGTTTCTGGATGACGAACCGGCCTAAAAACCCGGCCCCGCCGGTGACACAGATCCGTTTGTTTTGCAGGTAAGACATCGTGACCCATCCGCGGAAGTATCCATATCAGCTTGCGTCAGCGGTGAAACGCCTCAGCGTTCGTTGGGGATGCTCACGGCATGGCCCGCGTCCTTGAGCGTTTTCTCTCTCGCGGCCAGCTCCATGTCGGCATCAACCATCATGTCCACCAGGCCTTCGAACGTGACCTTCGGTTCCCAACCGAGCTTGGTCTTGGCCTTGGTCGGGTCGCCGAGCAGCAGGTCCACCTCGGCCGGGCGGTAGTAGCGCGGATCGATCTCGACGAAGTCCTTGTAATCAAGGCCGACCCGACCGAACGCGCGTTCGCAGAACTCGCGCACGGTGTGCGTCTCGCCGGTGGCAACGACGTAATCGTCCGGCTCGTCCTGCTGCAGCATCAACCACATCTGTTCGACGTAGTCGCCGGCAAACCCCCAGTCGCGCTTGGCGTCGAGGTTACCCAGGTACAGCTTCTGCTGAAGCCCGTGTTTGATCCGGCCGACGGCCCGGGTGATCTTGCGCGTCACAAAGGTTTCACCCCGGCGCGGTGATTCGTGGTTGAACAGGATGCCGCACGACGCGTGCATGCCGTAGGACTCACGATAGTTGATCGTGATCCAGTGTGCGTAGAGCTTGGCGGCACCGTAGGGTGATCGCGGGTGGAAGGGCGTGTTCTCGTTCTGCGGCGCGGTTTCGGGAAGCCCGCCGAACATCTCGGATGTGCTCGCCTGGTAGTAGCGGATCTGGTAACCGGATTGTTCCTGGAAATCGCGGATCGCTTCCAGCAGCTTGATCGTCCCGACGCCGGTCGCGTCGGCGGTATAGACCGGCTGATCGAAGCTGACGCGGACATGGCTCTGGGCGCCGAGGTTGTAGACCTCCGTCGGCTTGACCTCGCGGATGATCCGCGCCAGCGAGTTGCCGTCGGTCAGGTCGGCGTAGTGCAGATGGAGCCTGGCACCGGTGTCGTGCGGGTCGCGGTAAATATGGTCAATGCGGTCGGTGTTGAAGGTGCTGGCACGGCGGATCAGGCCATGTACGTCGTACCCCTTGGCGAGTAGCAGCTCGGCGAGGTACGAACCGTCCTGCCCGGTGATGCCGGTAATCAACGCACGCTTGGGATTCAGGGCCACGGGGCCTCCTCCTGAAGATGTATTCTCGGACGTGGGACGTGTCGGCCCACCGCCCGTGGGTGTAAATAATTGCGTCCCTGCCGGTTAGGTCGGCTTGTCAGGCGGTTGGCTTAAACGCCCTTTCCTTCCCGCCCGCCCGGACATGACATGATACCAACACCACGAAACGATCACCGCCGTATCGGCTCGATCTTTTCCACCTCGAACCGCCACGACCAGTCGTGAAAATACAGGTTGACCCCGTCGCACTCCACCTCGCCGCGCTGGAAATCCGCCGGCTCGGACCGCAGGGACGATTTGGGCGGGTCGAGTTCCCGGCCGTAATCCAGGTTCACAATCAGCCGGTAGGCGTCCATATGGCCGAGGTAGAAGCCGTGGACATCCGGGTCATCTGACTTGCGGTAGCCGTAGGACGGGTCCGCCACGACCCAGCCGTGCGGCGGCAGGTAAACCTCGGCCCAGTCGTGCAGGTTCTCCTGCCCCGGCATGGTCGTAAACCCGCTCTGCCAGCGCGAGGGGATGCCCGCCAGCCGCATCATCGCCATCATCGTCACCGCCTGCACCCCGCAGTCCCCGCGCTTTCGCCGGATGCAAAGGTCGGCAAAGCTCGGGATCGTCCCGTACTCAAACTCCGGCAACCAACGGATGTTCGCATCCCACCAGTCAAAGATGGCCTTGGCTTTGAGGTACGGGTTGGTTTCGTTGCCGATCAGTTGTTGCGTCAGGTCTCGTAATTCGTCGTTGAACACCAAGTGCGGCGGGCGCTCGGCCAGATATGGTGCAAACGCGCTTCGCTCCTTGTCGGTCAGATCGCGCGTGTTCTCGGCGGTGATGACCGGGTAGTGCGCCGCCATCGTGTATTCAAAGACCTCTTCAAACACGATCGGCTTACCAGGATCGGTCACGGTCGTCTCAAAGTATGCCGTGCGCTGCGGCGCGCCGCCGATCGGGCTGGGGCCGTCGAAGTTCGTCGCGGGTGGTGCGAGATACGGCTGATAATCCTGCCCGTTGATGGTGGCACGCATCAGCGTCACGTCCGATTGCTGCCGGTACGCCTGCGGGAAAGGCAGCCAGACGCGCAACAACGACCCGGCCTTCATCAGGTCGGGGTCCAACTGCTCATCCGCAGGCCTGACCGTCAACGTGTAACGCATGCGGAAACGTGTGGGTAAAACGATCGGTGACGCCCCGACCTCCGCAGCGGCACGCCCGGCCCTCGCCACCTCCGCCAGATGTTCATTCAACGCCCGGTCCGATCGGTTCTCATCCAACGGCTGACCGGGGGCCCCCGATTGCTGCCGCGCCGCCCGACGTCGCTGATCCCACTCGGTTTTCCGTTTCTTGATCTCGTCACAAAACCGATACAGCACCCCCGGCTCACGACGGAAATAACACACCTTGCCGTCGATGACCCGGCAGGTCACTTCGCCCTGTTCCACCAGCCGGCGCAGGTCTTCCGAGGTAAAGTCCTCGATCGTTTGTCTGACCTTCTCGACTAGTTGATCTTCCGTCTGGCTGAACTCGTAACGGACCCGCCGAATGGTTTCCAACGCGTCGAGCAGGTCCTGTCGGCGGGATCGGGTCGCCGTCTCGGAGTCGTCGGGGGCCGGGCCGTCCGCTTGGGTTATTCCCCTCAGCTCGTCTCGCAGCAGCCCCTCGGCCTGCGCGAACAATCCTTGTTCCAGAAGCTGGCGTACCTCGATCAGCGTCGGGTCATGGCCGACCCACAACACCGATGCGCCGGTGGGCTGTTCCGTCCCGGCCCAGGCTGACCCGCTGAATAACGCCATGCTCAACACTCCCACGGCCAGGCCCCATCGATATCGCATCATCAGGCTCTTTTCGGTAACAGGCAAGAACAGAAGCAACTACGGCCTATTATTATATGATATTCAGTTGGCGGCGGCGTGGATCGAAATCCCGGCCTAACGGGGGATGAAGGAGATTGACTATGGGGCAGATCGGCTGCTTGATAAACGGGTGGACCGCGTGGGGTTTGCTGCTGTCCGTGATGCTTCTGGGTGGCTGCCGCATGTTGCCCCCCTCGCTGGGCGGGCCGATCAAACCCAAGGCTCTTGTGCCGGGCGACACGATCATGTTCATCGCCCCGGCCGGCGACTTGGACCCCAAGCGCATGGCTCTGGCTCGGGACCGCCTCGAAGCGATGGGCTTCAAAGTCAAGCAGCGCGACGACCTGTTCCGTCAATGGGGCTACTTCGCCGGGACCGACGAACAACGCGCCGCCGAGTTGATGCAGGCGTTCACCGACCCCGATGTGGACGCCATCTTCCCCGGCACCGGGGGCTACGGTACAACCCGCATCCTTGATCTGCTGGACTACCGCGCTATCCGGAGAAATCCGAAAATCCTGATCGGGTTCAGTGACATCACCGGGTTGCACCTGGCGATCAACCGCCGGGCCGGGCTGATCACGTTCCACTCGCCCAACCCGATGTGGGGGCTGGGTAGTGAGGACGACCTGACGCCGTTCTCCTCCCGGTATTTCTGGCGGGCGTTGCTGGCGTCGAGTTACTACGACGAACAAGGACGCAAGCGCCCCCCCGGGTGGACGTATGAGATCCCGGATGACCTCGAACAACCGGTTGTGATCGCCAAGGGCCGGGCACGCGGCCGACTCACCGGCGGCAACTTCTCCCTCGTCGCCGCCACGATGGGCACGCCCTACGAAGTCCGCGACCGCGGACACATCCTCTTCGTCGAAGACGTGCGGGAAGCGCCGTACCGGATCGACCGGTTCCTCTCCACCCTCAAACTCGCCGGCAAACTCGACCGGTTCGAGGGCGTAATCCTCGGCAAGTTCACCAAGACCGAACGCGAAGGCGAAGACCCGTCGAAGTTCAGCATCCGCGAGGTGTTCGACCAGTACTTCGCTGATGCCGACTACCCGGTGATCTACAACTTCCCCGCCGGCCACGCCAAGCAGAACGCCACCCTCCCGATGGGCGCGATGATCGAACTGGAAGCGACCGACGCCGGCTGTCGCGTCACCGTGCTGGAAGACCCGGTAAAACTGTCCCGGTAACCGACGATCAACCCGATCGGCTTCGACGAAGCCAGCGCAGCTCTTCTGCGCCGGTTAGTTTGGCGCCTGCAAACACCACCGCGGCGCCGAGCAGGACCATCCCGGCAAGTAACGAAGCGCAACCGAGCCAGGAAAGCTGATGGCTGGGATACCGCACCAGCAGCGGAACCAACGCCACGGTCATCACGGCACTGAGCAACACCGTGCGCAGCCAACCCTTGAGCACCGTCGTGTCCACCGGCCGATCGACATGCCGGCGGACCAGCAACAACAGAATCAACACCTGACACGCGGCGCTGATCGCGGTCGACCACGCCAACCCGGCTGCGCCGAGCGGCCAGATCAGGGTCAGGTTCAACGCCAGGTTGAAAACAACCATCCCCATGCTGACACGTAAAGGTGTCCTGGAATCACCCACCGCGTAAAAGGCGCGGGTGAGGATGTGCGTCATCGAATACGCCCAGACGGCCGAAGCGTAACCGGCCAGGATCACCGCGACGCGCAATGAATCCTCCAGCTCGAATCGGCCGTGCTCGAACAACACGCGCGTCAACGGCACACGCACGAGGATCA
>CAZJCN010000178.1:0-5659 GCA_964544195.1 uncultured Phycisphaeraceae bacterium
TCGCGACACTGGTTCGGCCGCGGGCGTGGCGGAATTGGCAGACGCGCCAGGTTTAGGTCCTGGTGGGGTAAAACCCGTGTAGGTTCGAGTCCTATCGCCCGCATTGGAAGGTTTATTCACCTCTTTTCCACCCGGTGTCGTGGCGTGGATATTTGGTTCGGATGGTCAGAAGCGGCGGGTATTAACCTGATGATCAGTCACCTGTTCTTCGGGCCGGGGTTGTGGATATCGGGTGTGATTGTACGGTTATCCACACTGCGAACATGGTTCATTTGCATGCAAAAAGTTTTTGTGGAAAAGGCGGAAAAAGGTTAAAGCGCCGGCGCGGTGCGGTCCGATAAGCAGTCTAAACGTGTCTTCGTAACGGGTCGCCACGGAGGGCGCTGCTGGATGTATTTTCGGTTCATCTCTCCCGTGTACGAGGATTGACAATCTGGCTCACGGCTCCGTAGCACACGGGAGTGCGAGGTATGAACGGCAAGGATGCGGCAAGGATGCGGGCGTTCATGGGCACGCTGGGGCGGACGGAACGTCTGATTCTTCTGCTTTTCTACGCGGATCAGCTGAGCGAAGCGGAGATCGGAATGGTGCTGGACATGCCGCAGAGCCGGGTCAGCTCGATGCTCGGTTCGCTGAAGAAACAAGCAGTGGCGGCCCTGCACCAGGACGCCTCGTTCGGTTCACGTGCGGGCGTTGAGGCGGCCGGTGTGCCTCTGAGCTGACCCAACTAGCTCAAACCTTTGTCATTCGTATGAAACAAGCTCATCCTGTACGGGGTGGGCCTGTTGTTTTTGTGGATGAAGGTTATCGAACGTGAGAGCTCGTACGAGCCCGGACGGTCCTGCTAACCCGGGTCGATTGAGTTAACCGCTTATTTATAACGTGTCTAAAGTTAGATCCGATCAAAAGCCGACGATGGTATCGGTTTGTTTGCTCTCGGCACGGGCATTTCGTGTATGCGGGATGCGGGGTTGGCCTGCCGGAGATTGATATGGAAAGGCCAGTTCATGTCTACACTACGAGAGCCATTCGGGACACGTTCTGAAGAGGTGTGGGGGAAACTGAAAGCGGCGCTGCAGGATAAGGACGCGTTACAACCCGGAAACAAGCTCGTAGCCAACGCAGGAGACTGGGTCGTCACCCTGGACCTGCACAGCGAGGCGGGTTACCGGTCGGAGCATCATTACACCCGCTTCCGTGCGCCGTTTGTTAATCCGGAAGGTTTCCGGTTTACGGTGAGCAACCAGACGGTGTTCGATCACATCGGCAAGCTGGCGGGTATGCAGGATATCGAGGTCGGGCACGAACCTTTCGACAAGCGTTTTCTGGTGCAGGGCAATGATCCTGCGAAGATCAAAGCGCTGTTTGACGACGACCGTCTGCGCGAGCTGATCAAGCTGGAGCCGGAGATCAACATTCTCGTACGCGACGCCGGCAACTGGTTTCAGGATTACTACCCCGACAACGTGGACGAGCTGGTCGTCGAGGTCTTAGGCAAAGTGGAGGACCCGGATCGGCTCAAACGACTCTACGAGTTGTTCAGCAGGCTGATGGACGGCCTGTGCAAAGTCGGCTCGGCATACGGGGCTTAAGAGTCCGGGGTAACCAGAGTCAACATAAGGGCGCGCTGAGGTGCGCGGAGGCAATCAAGCGATGACAGAGCAGTCAACCGGACATTCTCCAATCAAGCAGATCCTGGCCCTGCTTTTGTTGGGGGTCGTGTTGGCGTTTGCGGTGGTGCACCGACTGTCGCCGTTGGACGGCGGGCCGGCCGGGCATGACGCGGCGCACCAGCAGCCTACGGCGCAGGCGGAACATGAGACGGCCCAAGCGCAAGAGGTGGTCGAACAGGCAACGGATCAAGCTGAAAACGCCGCGGAGAAGGTGACGCAAGAGGCCGAGGCTCAGGTGGATCACGCTTCGGAAGCGGTGAGCGCGGCGAGTGAGAGCCATGAAGCTGAATCGGGGCACGCGTCGTCCGAAGTTTCCGCTGACATGAGTCACGGCGAATCGGCGCACGGTGAAGAAGGTCATGGTGAGGCGGGCCACGGAGAAGGGGGCGGTCATCATGCCGTGCCGAATGTCGCGTGGTACTGGATCCTGCCGTTTGCGTTGCTGTTGGGCAGCATCGCGGTGTGCCCACTGATCAACATGCACTTCTGGGAGCATCATTACCCGAAGTTCGCGATCGTGTTGGGCGCGATCACGGCGGTGTACTACCTGTTTTTCTTCCCGGACCTAGCGGCGAGCCGGGCGGCGTGGACGCACGAGATGAAGGAGTACGTCAGCTTCATCGCGCTGCTGGGTTCGCTGTATATCGTCAGCGGCGGCATCGTGATCAAGGTGTCGCGCAAGGCGACGGCGACGACGAACACGGTCTTGTTGCTGGTCGGTGCGGTGATCGCGAACGTGGTGGGCACGACCGGTGCGGCGATGCTGCTGATCCGGCCGTACATCCGCATCAACCGCGGGCACATCAAGCCGTATCACATCATCTTCTTCATCTTCGCGGTGGCGAACTGCGGCGGCAGCCTCAGCCCGATCGGCGACCCGCCGTTGTTCATGGGTTATCTCAAAGGTGTGCCGTTCTTCTGGGTGACCGAAGCGCTGTGGCCGATGTGGGCGGTGTGTCTGGCGGTGCTGCTGGGGGTGTTCTTCATCATCGACAAGCTGGACCATGCCAAGGCCGAGCGCGAGCATGAGAAAGACCCCGGCCCGGCGGTGCAGATCTACGGGTTCCAGAACTTCTTGTACATCGGGTTGATCCTGATGGGCGTGTTCCGCCCGAGCATGTTCCAGCACATCCACAACGGCGAATACCTGCTGCTGCCGATCAGCCGGGAGATCATGATGGCGGTCGCGGCGCTGGCGTCGAAGCTGTCGACCCAGCCGTTCATCTACGAACGCAACGAGTTCACCTACGGCCCGATCAAAGAGGTGGCGATCCTGTTCGTCGGCATCTTCTCGACGATGGTGCCGGCCCTGAACTATCTGAACCTGCACTCGGACCAGATGCCGCTGAAGACGCCCGGGCAGTACTACTTCATCACCGGTGCGTTGTCGAGCATGCTGGACAACGCCCCGACCTACCTGGTCTTCCTCGAAACCAAGCAGGGGCAGGTGCAGAAGCACTACGGCGATCAGATCGAAAAGATGCGCACCCTGTTGGACGAGCATGAACCGGGGATGGTGCCGGATCGGCCCGAGGGGATGGATGAGCATGTGCTGGCGGCGTATGACACGCTGGTAAAATACAACCGGCCGAAGGTCGAGGCGGGCGAGGTCAGCGACGCGGACATCCGGATCGCGATGATCATCGGCAACCGCGACCTGTCGCTGTTCCTCATTGCGATCTCGATCGGCGCGGTGTTCTTCGGTGCGTGTACCTACATCGGCAACGGGCCGAACTTCATGGTCAAGTCGATCGCGGAGAGTGCCGGGATCAAGATGCCCAGCTTCTTCGGGTACGTGTTCAAATACGCGTTGCCGATCCTGATCCCGATCTATATCTTGATCTGGTACCTGTTCTTCGTGCTTGAGTTAGGCGTATAAGACGCGCCGCTTCTCAGGTATCACGCGGAGGCGTCGGCGGGAGCGTCGTCGTATTGCAGCAGCCGGCGTTCGCCCTGCAACGACCGTTCGCGCGTCAGATCCTGCGTGACTTCGAGCGTGCCCAGGTATTGGCCCTGTTCGTCTCGTAACGCAAAGTAACGGATGAACACGAACCGGCCCCGATACTCGATCCAGAAGTCGGCGACGTTCTGCCGACCGGAACGGAAATCATCCAGGATCCGGTTGACCGTATCCACGCTGCCGGGCGGGTGGCAGTGCTGAACCTTTCGGCCGATGACCGCCTTGGGGCGGACAAAAACGCGGTTGGGGCCTTCGCTGAAGAACCGGACCCGATCGTCGGCGTCCACGAACGTGATATCCACCGGCAGGGTGGAGAAAATCGCCTTGAGTTGTTCGAGGGACAACGCTCCGGTCGGGAACAGGATCGAACCTTTCGGCGGCTCGGTGCGTCCTTCCGCAGGCGGGATGATGTTCAGTGCAAACCCGTTCTGTCTGACCTGTTCGGCGGCACTTTCGGAAACCGGCGGGGAGGTCGGCTCGGGGGGGCGGTAACCGTCTTCGGGATCGACGAGGCACCAACCGAATTGCGGCGATTGTTGCCAGATCTCGCCCCACTCCACCTCGGTCAGCGTCTGTAACGACATGGGCAGCAGGATCTGCTCCTCCTTGAAGATCATTTCGTTGACGGCATGGAGGGCCGGCTTGACGACGGTTTCGATCGCTTGTGCCCACTGGCCGCGGGTCAGGTCGTCTTGTGAAACGAACGCATGCAACTGCTTGAGCAGGGCACGGACTTCGTCATCTTTGCCCCACATGACTTTTGACGGCCCGGTGATGCCGTGACGTTCCAGCATGGAAAACAGCAGGTGTTCTTTTCGCTGGTAGTGTTTGTCGATGTCCATCAACTCGTTAACCAACTGACGGCAGCGCAGGACGGATTCTCTATCCGGGGTGTCCGCCGGGTCACCGGCGGCGAGATCACTGACGGCCTGCTGGATCAAATCGGTTTGCTTACGAAGCGCGGCGTTTTCGGCCTGGAACACCTTGACGGGATGGCCCGGCGGGAGCAGGGGGACGGGGCGCTCTGCGATGACCTCGCTGAGCACCTGGGCATGCAGATCGCACATCCCCATGATCTGCCTGGCGGTGATTCCCTCAGCCATCAGCTCCTGCTCCATCTGCGCGATCTCGGTGCTGTCGCAGACCTGGACCAACTCCTTGAGCTTGGCTTTGGCCTGCTCGGGGGCCTGACCCTCGTGCAGCCGACGGATGATGTCTTTGAGGGTGCGGATGCGTTGGGCGCGGTTGTCGAGCAGTTCGGACATCGCTTGAGTCCTGTCATCATCGGCGGGATTTGGGTGGCCTGATCCAGCCCCGCCCGGCGTGGATACGGCCCGGCCCACGTGGGGCCCTTTGAAACAGGCGATAACAGGATACCGTGATATTTTGATATTGCAAATCAAAATCACCACCAGCCGCGTGCCCATGGTCGGGGGCCGTGCAGTGGGGGTGATTCAAGGGATTGAAGGCGATAGTAGCGGGGATTACGCGGCGCGGATTCGGCTTGGGGTTTTGATGCCGACCTCGTAACCCAGTTCGTGGCGGTTGCAGCGGACGACCGTGCCGATCAGCTCGTGGCCCTGCTCGGGGCCGTGGGGCTGGATGAAGACGGTCATGTGGATGTCCCGGCCGGTGGGAACCGGTTCCGGGCTGATGACCCCAAGGCCGGTTTCGGAGATGTTGGCCAGTTGGACGGTGCAGATCTTGCGTGCCGGTTCCTTGGGATCGGTTTGGTCGGTGATGATGGCGGTGGCCTGGCCGGTCATGGTCCGCCGGTCACAGCTACGACGTTCAAGGAACAGGACGTCGCTGGGTTCGGACGGGGGCTTGACGAGCTTGAGGTGGTGCGGTTCGATCCGGTCGTTCATGATCGTCTCCTTTCAACAGCTCGTACCGGGGCCGGTCCGTTTATGATGATGTTTCGGCCCGGAGGGATGATCGGCCGAACAACCCGCAGGGTTTACTCAGCTTGACAGGACACGAGAAGAAAAATGCCGGGACGTGTGACACTTATCGGAGCCGGACC
>CAZJCN010000179.1:0-5623 GCA_964544195.1 uncultured Phycisphaeraceae bacterium
TTGATCCGGAGCAGTGCCTGATCGATCTCCATGAGGAGTTTGCGTTCCGACTCGACGAGGCCGAGGGTGAACTCCTGCTCGTAGTTGTCTGAACCGATGTCAGCCATGTGCAGGGGCATGTTGGACAGATCGCCGCCGTTGCCGGAGGCGCGGGCTTCTTCCATGCCCATGACGTCGCCGACGATCTCTGCCCGTTTTTCAAGCAGCAGTTGCTTGAAGTAGTTGAGGTCTTTTCGGGTCAGGCCGGACTTGATCCGCTTGAGCTTGGATTCGCTGAGGTGGGTGAGGTGATCCGCCTCGTTTTGTTCGGGTTCAATGGGGTTGGGCCGGACCACCCGCCGGATGGGGGGCGGAGTGGGTGTAGCGTCGGCCTTGATCTTTTTGCCGTTGTCAGAAGCATCGGGTTTTTCGACCGGCTCGGTTTTGGCTTTCTTGGTCGTGGCTTTTGAGGTGGTTTTCTTCTTACCGGCCGAGGTTTTTTTAGCCGCGACTTTCTTCGTGGTTTTCTTCCTGGTGGTTTTGGCGGCGGCTTTTTTCGTGGTCGTCTTTTTGGTGACGGATTTCTTCACGGCCGCTTTTTTCGTGGTGGCCTTCTTCTTGGTGGTCTTCTTCCGGGTGCCGGCGGCTTTGGTCGCCGCGGCTTTCTTGGTGGTCTTCTTCTTGGTCGTTTTCTTGGCCACTGAGCACTCCCTCAGGATGATTCCACGGGGTTGGCTGCCTGGGTCCCGCCGGTCCGGATCGGCTGGTCGATATTTATTATCGATGGGGACGCGGGAGTTTATCTCCCCCCGTCCGGTAGGGCAAGGCAGTCATCGGGTCGATCAATCTCCGTGTTTCTGTCGCAGCCGGCCGCTGAGCCTCAGCAGCAGGTGGACACGTTCAAACTCCTCGAGCCAGTCGGTCAGGGTGGCGTTCAATTCGTCCTGCGGAACGGGTGCCCCGGGCATGGGGCAGGCTGCACCCAGGTTCCGGGCCGCCATGGCACGGTACCGGGACAGGGGCCGGTCGCCGAACCAACTGACAAACTCATAATCCTCCGCACAAAAGATCAGCACCGGCACGCGGTTGCCCGCGTTGATCCGGACCTTCTCCTGCAGGTCCATGTGTTCGTCCCGGTCCAGCCAGCGCAGGTCGATCGCTTGAGGCGCCGCCTCGGCGATCCGCTGGACCAGCGGGCCCTGCTGCACGCAGTCACCGCACCAGATCCCCGAGAGGGCGATCACGTTGATTTTCCGCTTGAAGGAGCCGAGCAGCGCCTTTTGCTGATCGGTGAGCTGGGCACGGTCATAAACCACCTGCCAGTCGGCCCGCTGCTGATCCGTGCCGGTGGCAAGGTAATCGGCGTAACTCAGACCCGCTTCATGTTTCTGTTTCAGGTAATCGGCATTCATGGGATTGATTCAGCGCGATAAGCCGCGTCATTTCCTTGTTTGCATGTGCAGACCGCATGTCGCTGGTCGCTTACTTGAGCATCCCGGCCTGACGGGCGTATTCAAAGACGCCCCCGGCGTCGATGATGGGTTTGACATCGCCCAAGGGTTTGAGTTGATACGTCTTGCCGGTGGTGTGATCGGTGAGGGTGCCGGCATCGACGTCCAGCGTGCATTCATCCCCGGTCCGAATCTCCTCGCAGACGCGGGTATCGGTTTCGCAGGGCAGCAGGTAGCCGCCGTTGACGCAGTTACGGTAGAAAATCCGGGCATAGAACTCAGCCACGACGGCTTTGGCGCCCGCTTCCGCGATGGCGAGCGGGGCGTGTTCCCGGCTGGAACCGCATCCGAAGTTCTTGCCGCCGATGACGATGGCGTAATCGCTCTTGAACTGTCCTTCCTCGACGAATCGGAGGTTGCCTTGGGGCAGGCCGCTTTGGGCCGGGGGCACGCCGTGCATGGCATACATCCCGAAATACTTTCGCTCTTCCGGGTCGGTGGGGTCGTAGGACAGGAACTCGGCCGGGATGATCTGA
This sequence comes from uncultured Phycisphaeraceae bacterium, assembly GCA_964544195.1. Taxonomy (GTDB): domain Bacteria; phylum Planctomycetota; class Phycisphaerae; order Phycisphaerales; family Phycisphaeraceae; genus CAZJCN01. The sequence continues at coordinate 1,967 of CAZJCN010000179.1, forward strand.
TCGGTGTCGATATCGTCGCCGAGGACGAAAGCCTTGCCCGTGATTACGGTGGACATAAATCGTTTCCCGCATGTGGTTAAGGTGTCTTGACGCCGAACCGCGACGCCGCGAGCCGGGTATTATACCACACCACCCCGTGTCAATCGTCCTTCAACATGGAGAATCCTGATGACTCGTATCCTCCTGCCCCGATATTCCGGCCTGTGGGTAACGCTTCTGGTCGTGTGGCTCTTTGGCCCGGTTGCGACAACCTGGGCGGACCGCTCGGCTGAGGAGGTCGCCACGGAGCTGACCCCAACCGAGCAGCGGACGATCGCGCTGTTCCAGAACGCCAGCCCGGCTATCGTGAACATTAACACACTGGCCCGGCGGATCGACTTCTGGACGCAGAGTGTCCGAGAGGTGCCTCACGGGACCGGATCGGGTTTTATCTGGGACCGGGAAGGGCACATCGTGACCAACTACCACGTGATCCGGGGCGCCAACGGGGCGCAGGTCATCCTGCAGGACCAGTCCCGACACCGCGCCCGACTGATCGGTGTGTCGCCGGACCATGACCTTGCGGTTCTTCAGATCGATGACCTGCCGGAGGACATCACCCCGTTACCGATCGGAGTCAGCGGGTCATTGATGGTTGGCCAGCAGGTGTACGCGATCGGGAACCCGTTTGGGCTGGATCACACGTTGACCACCGGCATTATCTCGGCACTGAATCGTCGGATCGATAGCGTGACCGGCCTGCCGATCGAGGATGTGATTCAGACCGACGCGGCGATCAACCCGGGCAACTCCGGCGGGCCTTTGCTCGATTCCTCGGGGCGGGTCATCGGGGTCAACACCGCGATCTACAGCCCGTCCGGCGCCTCGGCCGGGATCGGATTCGCCATCCCGATCGACACGGTGCGTCGGGTGGTGCCGCAGTTGATCGCCCACGGGGAGTATCGCCGACCGAGTCTTGGCATCCGTGTCAGTCAACGGGTCAACCGCCTGATCCTTGGCCGGTTGGGGCTTGAGGGCGTGCTGGTGATCGATGTGGAGCCGGGGAGTTTTGCCGAGGCGGCGGGGTTGCGCCCCACAAGGGAGACCCGTGACGGCCGGATCGTGCTCGGCGACATCATCACCCAAGTCGATGATGAGCCGATCCGAAACCTCGACGACCTGTTTCTGTACCTGGAAAAGAAGAAGCCGGGCGATGTCGTGACGCTGACGGTTCAGCGTGGAGACGGAAAGGCTGAGGTTCCGGTCAAGCTGCGATGACCGGATGAGAGTCAGCCGTCACGACGGGCACGGTGCTCTTTGAGGACCTGTTGATAGGCTGCTTCATAGCCGTCAACCATCTTCTCGATCGTGAAATGCCTGGCGACATGTTCCCGACATGTGCGTCGATCGATCTCCTTTATCTTGGCGACCGCTTCAACCGCGGCATCGATGTCCTCGACGACGAACCCGGTTTCTCCGTGCCGGATGACTTCACGGGGTGAGCCTTTGTCGAAGGCGATCACCGGTGTGCCGCACGCCATCGATTCGGTCATGACCAGCCCGAAACGTTCGGGCAGCATGACGGGGTGCAGCACCGCGAGTGCATGCCCCATCAGCTCATCGCGTTTGGGAGCATCGACGGGGCCGATGAACTGAATCTGCTGGTTGTCGATGTACGGTTCGACGTGTTGTCGGAAATAGTCTTCCTGCTGGACGAAGCCGGCGATGATCAACGGTTTGCCGGCGGCCTTGGCAATGCGTATCGCTTCGGCACAGCCTTTCTCGTAGTGGATACGGCCGATGAACAGCAGGTAGTCGCCGGGCTTTTCCCGGAAGGTGAACTGAGAAAGATCAATACCGTTGTAGACCGTCGCGACGTAATCGAGTTTCTCGTATCGGTCAGCGTCACTGATCGAGACGTACCACGTGTTTTCGTTGTATTTTTCGTAGGCGGGGTAGATCGTCGGGGAAGAGAAGCCGTGGATCGTGGTCAGGACAGGGGTGTTGACCAGTCGAGAAAAGACCAGCGCGCGGAAGTCACAGTGATTGTGGATCAGGTCGAATTCGTCGGCGTGCTCGAAACACTCGGCGATGTGCATCGGCATCCAGACATCGGGATTGATACACTTGTCCTGTTCGTAAGGTCTGGGGCAGATCGCGTGTAACTTGCCCGGCGGATTGGAGTCGGCGGTGGCGAATACCGTGACGTCGTATCCGCGTCGGACCAGGCCGTCGGCGATGTTGGCGGCGACCTGTTCCCAAGGCCCGTATCCGGTCGGCGGGGTAGGCCAGGCCACGGGTGACAGCATGGCGATTTTCAATTCTTTCTCTCTTTTCATGGCTTATTATGTGGAGTCAATAAGCTAAGTTCGGCTCTGATCTCGGGTAATGAATTCAGTGATCTTCTGATTTTATCTTGTAATCCATTGTGCGGGTGTTTACCATGTTTTTCAGGAGGGCCGCACGTCTTTTTCGGCTTCCTGGGAAGCGATTCCGATATATCCGCCATCCGCCGCTTGGGTGGTCACTTTTATTCGGCAGACAAACACACACAATCCATACCAAGCGGTTTTGGCGCGACTTGTCGTTGATTCAGTTGTGACTATTCCTGTTTACTCCGCGCCCTCCTGCGCCGGCTGAAAGGCCAGGCGCGGGGGCGCGGTCACTTAACGCGGGGGGTTGGGAGATTTCATACTACAGGCAGACCTCGGTTCTGACATGCGTCAGGGGCGGGATGCCGTCATGCTTACACAGGAGGCGGAAAGATGGTCTCGTTGAGAACATGTGTGAGTTGTCTGTTGATATGTATTTCAGGGAGCTTATGTGGAAGCCAGTCGTACGGGTTGACTTTTTCACTGGATGGTCCGTCGGCACCGCTGAGCGGGGTGGCTCCGGATGACCTGCTTACGCCGGGGGCCGTTATCTTGATGCCCGGGGTCGGTGGGCTGCCACGCTCACCGTTCCCGCCCCCGCCGGTTGACGTGGATGGTTTTTCATTCAGCCAGGTGTTTCCCGGCTCGCATACGCCGATCGGTGTCGAGTTCAGCGTGGCACCGGGATCGATCGGCGCGGCGGGGTCTGCGGTGTCGATTGAATCAGGGGGAGTCGGTTTCATTGATGAGGCGGCGGACATCTTCACGTCCGCATTTGCCGGTACCAATATTCAGCTCGCCGACGGTGACGGGGTTCCGGCAGGTCCTGCGATTCCTTTGGGGCTGATTGAACCCGCTGCCTCAAATGTGGATGGATGGGACGGCACGCCGCCGTTCGGCCCGCCGGTGTCCCCCGGTATCTACTACTCCATTACCGGCTTCGATGCGGCAACTCACCCGGTGTATGCGGGAACCGGCTCGACAGGTGCTGATATATTCTTTTCACCCCCTGTCCCGGGTTACTCGGTGATGCCCGCGCTGTTCGCATCAGGCGCGGCGCTGGGTCTTGTGGTGGGTGATGATATTGATGCGCTGGAGATCATCGAAGACGGTACGGGTGGGCCGTCAGCGGGTGACGTGGTGTTTTTCTCGCTGACCCCCGGTTCACCGACGTTGGGGGCTTTGGGCGCATCGCCGGCTGATATCCTGGTCAGTTCGATCGGCGGGGTACCGGCGGTAGCTTTCCCGGCTGGGGCGATCGGGTTATTGCCAACGGATGACGTCGATGCGCTGGGTATGATCGTGA
>CAZJCN010000180.1:0-5608 GCA_964544195.1 uncultured Phycisphaeraceae bacterium
GGGTCGGTGATGCGCTGCTGGATGATCGGGCGGAAGCGGGCGGCCAGTTCGATCAGCTCAGGCCAGATAGGATCGAGTTGTTGGGCCAATGCATCGCAGATTTCGGCAGCGGCGGTTGGGGAGGAGCCGGCGGTGTCCACGGCGATGGTGATCGGGCCGAGCCTGCGGTGGGCTGGGATGTGGATGTCGCTGAGTTCGGGGGCGTCGGGCCGATTGGTCAGGACGCCTTTCAGCTTGGCACGCTCTGCGACGGCCCGGTTGACCAGCGGATTGTCGCTGGCGGTCACGACAAGGAAGACATCATCGAGATCGTCCGATTCGTACCCCCGTTGAAGAATCTTCACCGGCAGGGCGGACAGGGCCGGGTCGACTTCAGGGGCGACGACGACGACCTCCGCACCGGCATCCAGCAGGGCTTTCGCCCGTCGGAGCGCGACCGGTCCCCCGCCGACAATCAGGCAGCGTCGGTTGTTGACGTTCAGGATGGCGGGCAGTCCGGGCATGTCGGGCAGTTTACCGAGTCTGTCGGCGTACGACGGTCGTGTCAGGGTTGGTGGTATATCATGGGGGTATGGCTGATCTCTGGGAACCGACCCGCCGTGCGCATCTTCAGGCCGCCGAGCCGTTGGCGGTAAGGATGCGTCCGCGCACCTTGGAGGAGTTTGTCGGGCAGGACCATTTTTTAGGTGAAGGCAAGCTGCTTCGCCGGATGCTCCAAGCGGACCGGTTGACCAGTGTGATTTTCTACGGCCCGCCGGGTACGGGTAAGACCACACTGGCGGAGCTGATCGCCAAACACACCCGTCGGCATTTTGAACGCGCCAATGCCGCGGCGATCGGGGTGCGGGATGTGCGTGAAGTGTTGGAACACGCACGTAGACGGCTGGAAGCGGACGGCCGGCGCACGATCTTTTTTCTCGACGAGATCCACCGGTTCAACCGCGCGCAGCAGGATGTGTTGCTGGGAGATGTCGAGCGTGGGATTATTACGCTGATCGGGGCGACGACGGAGAACCCGTTTTTCGCGATCAACTCCCCGTTGGTCAGCCGATCGCAGGTGTTTCAGTTTCAGTCGCTGGACGAAGAGGCGATCCGCACGCTGATCCTTCGAGCACTGTCAGACCCTGATCGCGGTTACGGCAAGCTGGACATCACGGTTGATGACGAAGCGTTGAGCCATTGGGCGGTGGCCAGTGACGGCGATGCCCGGCGGGCGCTGACGGCCTTGGAGATCGCGGTCTTGTCTTCCATTCCGGAAACGAGAGACACGGGGGCTGATGGTCCGATTCACATCACGCTTGAGGTGGCCGAGCAGTCCATCCAACAGAAGGCGCCGGTTTATGACGGAACGGGGGATGAGCATTACGACGCGGCGTCGGCGTTGATCAAGTCGATGCGGGGCAGTGACCCGGACGCGGCGGTGTACTGGCTGGCGAAGATGCTGCATGCCGGGGAAGATCCGATGTTCATCGCAAGGCGGGTGGCGATCCTGGCCAGTGAAGACGTGGGCAACGCCGACCCGCAGGCGATCCAGGTCGCCGCGGCCGCCTACGACCTGACCCACCGCGTCGGGATGCCCGAGTGCCAGCTCATCCTCGCGCAGGCGGTGACGTATCTGGCCTGTGCGCCCAAGAGTAATGCCGCGACGGTTGCGATCGGTTCGGCCATGTCCGATGTGCGCAACAACCGCACCGTCCCGGTTCCCAAAGCCCTGCGTGACAGCCACTATCAGGGAGCGAAGCAACTCGGTCACGGCAGTGGTTACCGCTACGCGCACGACAGTGAAACCGGGTTCGTCGATCAGGATTACCTCGGCGTCGATAAGACCTACTACCATCCGACTGATCGTGGCTATGAAAAGAAGATCCGGCAGTACCTAGACTGGATCGATGCCCAGCGGGCCAGGCCCAGACGTTCAACCGGCCCTGACTCACAAGGCACCAAACCGGGGGCGGGGTAAACCGGTACATACGGGGGGGGAGACTCGGCAGGTTCGGCCTGCCCGGTTGTTGCTAAACCGCCTAAGATGCCGAAGATGTTAGATGGTAAGCGGGGGTGGAGATGCCCCTGTGGATGATACGGCCAGGGCGGCCGTGCCCGGCAAGGAGGTCTGTCTGATGGTGCTCAGTTCACAAACTCCCCGCGCGGGGATGAATCGTATGTACATGTCGTCCCGGCGCAAGAGCAAGGCCAAATGGGGCTGGCTGCTGTTGATCGGGGTCGGGGTGGCGTCGATCTGGATTTTTGTCCTGTCAGACTCCGACACGGGCTCCTCAGACGGGGGCAACGGCGGTGCCCCGGCCTCGGCGATGGCGGGTTCGAGCGGGGCTGCGCCGGCTGAACACACACAGGCTACGCCCCGGCCATCCTCCGTCACGGAACTGCCACCGCCACAGATCCCGTCTTCGACGAAAACGATCGAGCCGCCGTCGGACCCGGTGGTGAAGACGATCCGGATCGGCGACACGGGGTCGCAATCCGGGGCGAGCCAGCCGAGCATCGTGCCACCTGCCGAACTCCGTTCTCCTGTAAGTCAGTCGTCCGTCACCCGACAGCCGGTGGCCAGTTCGTCCGATGTCGAAGCGCAGCTGTCGTTGGGGATGCGGCTGATCCGGGAGGGGCGTCTGGTGCAGGGTCGGCGTGAGCTGAGCAAGCTGCTGTTCAGCGACGAGGGCAAGCTTTCTCCGCTCGATGCCCAGACGATCCGTGACACGTTGACCAGCGTCAACAAGCAGTTGATTTTTTCCCGTCAGGTCACGCCGGGCGACGACCTGGTGGAGTCGTACATGGTGCAGCGTGGGGATTACCTGTCGCGGATCGCGCCGAAATACGGCATCCCGTACCAGTTCATCGAGCGGATCAACAACACCCCGGCCGAGCGCCTGCAGGCGGGCAAACCGATCAAGGTTGTCAAGGGCCCGTTTCATGCCCGGATCAGCAAGCGTGAGTTCCGGATGGATATCTACCTGGAAGACGCGGACGGCCAGCCGATCTATGTCTGCAGCTTCCCGGTCGGGCTGGGCAAGGACGATTCGACTCCGATGGGCCCCTTTATCGTCGCTCCCGGCTCGAAGGTAAAAAACCCCTCCTGGCGCAACCCGAGGACAGGCGAGTTCTATTCGAAGGATGACCCGAAGAACCCGATCGGTGAGTACTGGTTGGCGTTGAAGGGGACCGATGCCGTGACCGAGGCCTACGAAGGTTACGGGATCCACGGCACGATCGACCCGGATTCGATCGGGCGACAAGCTTCGATGGGGTGCGTCCGATTGCGAGACGAGGACATCGCGTTGGTTTACGACATGCTCGAACCGGGTAAGAGCAAGGTTCTGATCACATGGTGACGGGTCTTCTCGGGCCGGCGCGATAGGCTGGTAAAACTGCGTAATCCATGGGCGGGTCAGGCCTGATTTAAGGCTTGAGGATTATAGGAAAACCTTAAAAAATACGCGCTTTAGCCTTGCTATTCCGCCTGCCGGGAGCTAATATTACTTCAGCAGTAAGCGGAGGGGTGAACGGAGGAGGAGAAAACCACCGACACCTTTCACCAATACGGCAGCGCCTGTCAGGCGTCGCTGTGATCGTCCGCATACTGTCCCTGCCAACGCTTGGAGGGGAATCCGTATAAGTGTAGGCGGGGGATGCACGGACTCTTTGAGTTCGTGCGACCGGGTCGCGCGATACCATCGGTTCAGGTAATCACCTGATCGACCGTATCCGAATAAGCTTTCTCCCCTCCGTGGTGACCGGGTGCGATGCATCGCCCCGGCCGCCTTTTTTATGCGCCCGTTTTATCGGTTTGTGTTCACAGGTGCTTTTGAAGATGACGGTCAGGGGGTCGGGTGTCCCAGCCGCTTCGGGGGTCTGTTGCTGCGGTGTTGTGACACGTCCAGCAGGTTGGGCCAGTAAGTCATTTCCACGGCCTCCAGGATCGCGGGATCGATCCGCCCGTGCTGAGGTTGAGCGCCGACGGGATCGACGCGCGGCACGACCGCCAGCGTGGTCAGGCCGGTCATTTTTTCCAGCCAGTATCGGTTGCCGGCGATCGACGGGTCATCGGTCTGCACGGCGTCGGCGACGTAGCCGTTGATCACCATGCCGACGATCCTGCAGCCCGCCTGTTTGAGCAGATGGGCGGTCATCGCGGTGTGGTTGAGCGTGCCCAGCCCGGCCCGGGTGACGATCAGGACCGGGTACCCCAGCTCCACGATCAGGTTCAACACGGTGTACTTGGGTCGGGTTGGATCGAGAGGAACCATCAGGCCGCCGACACCTTCCATCAGGACGGCGTCGCATTCATGGTCGATGCGGGACAGGCTGCGTGACAAAGCCGACCAGTCGATGGGTTCGTCGGCTTCCCTGGCCGCGGCGGCGGGGGCGAGGGGGGCGGCGAAACGGATCGGCGTGATGATCTCCAACGGCTGCCGGGCGTCGGCGAAGTGCGCTAACGCTTCGGCGTCTTCACTGACCAACCCCTCCCGGTCTTTTCGGCATCCTGAGGCAAAGGGTTTGAGCACACCGAGACAGGCACCGGGCTCCTGCCGACGGATCGCCGAGGCGATGGCGCACGTCACCAAAGTCTTGCCGACACCGGTGTCGGTCCCCGTGATGAACAGTCCCGGGATGCGTGGTTGGTACAGGCGATCACTCATCGTCGAGCATCATAGCGGCGCCGTGATGCCGGGGGAATATGAGGGGGAAAGTTGGGCGGTGTCAGGACCCGAGGCTTTGAGCGCGGAGCTTCAGTTCCGCCAGTTCCCGCTGATGTCGTGTGTTGATCCAGAGCGCTTCGATCAGGGTGTAGATCACTTTAAGAGTGGACTCGTACTCGCTTCCCTCAGCTCGATCGAGCAGATGTGTGGTTCGACGCAGCAGGTGCCAGGCGGCGTCTTCACTGAGCCGACCGGCCAGCAGGAGCAGACGTGCCCGTTCCAGACGGCGTTGAAGATGCGTGATGTCCTGTTGCCTGACCATGATTGACTCGTGGAAAGGGGTCGGGTCCGTATAAACAATTAAACGATTCAACGAGTGGCGACGCGCCTGATCCTCGCCCCGGCGATGATCCGATTATAGCGATTGCTCGGGTGGTAATGCATGGCCGATAACCGGGGGAGATTATCAGCCGGTGTGGGATGGTTGGCTGCGTGGTGCGGTTGTGTCCGACCCTAAGGACGGGCAGGCCCGGCCTGCGACTTTGAACCCCGTGTCACTTGGAGCATAACTATGATAGAGCAGCGAGATGTCGACGAGTTGTTGGCCGAGCTTGAGGCGATGCGCGTGTCGTTGTTGCGTGACCGCCAAGCGATCCAGCCGAAGCTGGACGCGTTGGTCGCCAAGGCCGGGCAGATGCGTGAGCAGGCGGCCGGGGGCAAGTTCGAGGCCTCGGTGACCTGCGTGCACGACCTGCTGGAATCGCTACGGGCGGGGGTCCGCGCACAGGATCAGTTGAACAAGGCGGCCTGACCGCTTGACGAACCAATCCGCATGACCCGGGTCGGGTTGTCCGGCCCGTCACAGCTCTGCGCCGACCTGGTGGGGCGGCGCAGAGCTTTTTTGCGCGCCTGAGGCGGGAATAAGTCACGCCTGCCGGGGATTAGTTCTCATGTTC
>CAZJCN010000181.1:0-5596 GCA_964544195.1 uncultured Phycisphaeraceae bacterium
CGCCGCGACCGGCACCCCCATCGCCATCGCTTCCAGCACGACATTGGGCAGCCCTTCGGTCCGGCTCGGCAGCAGCAGCAGGTCGAGCAACTCATACACCGGCCGGGCGTCCGTCTGCCAGCCCCACCAGCGGATCGCGTGGCTGACACCCAACTCGTCCGCCAGATGTTTCCACTCCTGTTTCATCGGGCCGTCACCGATCAGGTGCAGTTCCGCGTTCGGGACTGCGCGCAGCAGGCCGGGCAACAAGCGGATCGCACGGTCTTGTCCCTTTTCGATGCTGAGCCGACCGATCACGCCGATGGCGAACCGATCCGTCGGCAGGCCAAGCTCTTGTTTGGCGATTGTGGTGGGGCGCGTACGTGTGTATTCCTGTGTGTCGATCGCGTTGGCGATCAGCGTCAGGCGGTCGGGGTGGATGCCGTGGTAGGCACAATGCTTGATCAGCTTCGGGCTGACGGCGATGACCTGGTCGTAACCGAGCATGGCCAGGTTATCGACGTGGTAGTACAACCGGGTGCGCCAGGTCTCACGGGTAAAGCCATGAGCCGTGGTCACCAGTTTCATGGAATGGAAGCGTTTAAGGATGAGTCCCAACAGGTTGGACTTGTAGTCGTGGCCATGCCAGATATCGACTTTCAACTCCCGGCAAAGTTCGATCAGTGCGCGGATCGTGTTCAGGTCCAGTGCGTGGGCCTCGGCGATCTCGTAGAGGGGGCACCCTAACTGCCTGGCGTGATGACGGATGACACACATGCCCGGGTCGCCCTGCGGGTAGATGTAGGCGGCGGCCATGGTGTACCGGTTCGGGTCGGCGTAGCGCGGGCTCCGGAGGATGGTTTTGTCCGGCCCGCCCCCGCAACCGGTGACCACGCGCACGTGCAGCACGTTCTTCGGTCGGCTTTGTGAAGTTGTGACAGGGATTCTGGCTGGCCTGCGGCCGACCATTTCAGCCGGTTCCTCCACGGGTGCGATCGCCTGGGGATCGGACTGACGACCCGAATACGGAGCCGTATCGTTCTGAACGATATCGTTAGCTGACTGTTTATGGAACAGGTCGGCTACGGTCAGTTTCAGCGGCTTGTCGGGTTCGTTCGGCATAGGTTTCGTCGTCTGCTTACAGCATGAAACCCGGGCAATGTGCGCAGGGGTTGTTCTTGGCTTGCTCGTCGCTCAGTCGTTTCTTGAAGCTGCGTCGGGCCAGCCGGTATTTTTCGCCGTTCCAGATCCTGGCGAACCCTTGTTCGAAGACGTCGCCCATGTCCTCGGCCGGGTCGAACGAACCGCAGCAGGTGACGACCTGCCCATCCCAGTTGATGACGCTCTGACGCCAGGGCCAGGGGCAGTCGTAGCGCTTTTGGCCGTTGTAGTCGCCGTCCGACAGCTCGCCGGTTTTTCGCATCTGCTGGTATGGCTCGAGGACGAACTCGCCGTCGCTGGGCAGCCAGTGTTCGAGGTGGTCTTTGACTTTCTTCTTAAGGATGTCGTCCGCCAGTCCCAGCGGTTGCAACTGCTTGTTCTGGTCCTGGAATCGGGCGTTCATCGACGCGGTGGAGAACACAGCCTTGCAGCCCAGTTCGTCAGCCAGTCGTTTGAAGGCTTCACGTTCATGCTCGTTGTATTTCGTCACGACGAAGTTGAGCTGGACAAAGGGTGTCTTGCTGCCCATCCGGTCGCGTGTCTCGATGATATGGCGGATCTTGGCGATGGCGTCGTCCAGGCGTTTGCCCGGCTGATAGGTCTCATAGGTTTCCTGGCTGGCACCGTGCAACGAGCAGGTGAGCATATCCAGGCCGGATTCGACCAGTAATTCCGCCTGGCTTTTCTGGCCCGGCTTGGGTTTGAGCTTGAAGGCGTGGAGGTTGGAGCTGATGTAGGTCCAGATGCCGCGGTCGTGTGCATAGCGGATCATCTCGTAGATGTCCGGGACAATCAGTGGGTCGCCCCACATGGACAGGTCCAGGTCACGCAGGTGCCATTTGAACTGATCGATGAGGCGCTTGAGTTTGTCGAGGTCCATTTTGCCTTTGGGCCGACCTTCCAGGCCGATCCCGGTCGGGCAGAGCTGGCATTTGGTGTTACAGATATTCGTCGGCTCGATCTTCATCGAGTACGGCCGACCGATCACCCGCTCGGTCTTGAGTCTGAACTGGATGTTGACCAGCGCCATGTTGGCGAGCTTGAGCAGGGTGAGGTAGCGGTGGTTCCGCCAGACGTGGAAGACGCCCCGAGCCAGGAAGTCGATCAAACCGAGCGTTCGACCGATCCATGCCGGTCGTGGTACAGCCTGCTTCCATCGGCCGGTGACGGCGACGGTCTGGGCGAGTGAACGTTCGATCTGGGTGCTTATCGTTGTCATAGTGAAACCATTGATCTATTCAGGTCGCCACATACGGCAGGGCCGGCCGGCGGTGTTTGGGTGTGGGCGGTTCTTCGGGTTCTGCGTGGATGACCGCGTCGTGCTTTGCTTCGGCTGCATCCTTGAGTTGATCCAGGTAGGTATGCGTGACCCGGGGTATCAATCCGGCGATCATGAGTAGCAACCAGGGTGGCTCGAACATCTCCAGCGACAGGAACATGCCGTCGAAGATGAAAATCAGGAGACTGGCTTGACAGGCCAGACAGATTCGGCCGGCATGCGTGATCTGACGGAGCTGCTCATTTTTGAAGTAATCAGGCGGGTCGTCGAGGATGGACTGGCACATCAGCCGAGCCCGGCGGTAGTTCCACATGCCCACGCCCAGCATCAGCAGATAGACCGAGGCGGCGGGGATGCCGGTGTCGGCGGCGATCTGCAGGTACTGGTTATGGATCGTTCGGCCTCGTTTATCCGCGCCGTAGTTGAGCGTGTACTGGTTGGAGTTTCGAATGCCTTTGCCGAGGATCGGGTTCTCCCAGGCGATCTGCCACGCGGCGGCCCAGGAGTCGAAGCGAGACTGGGCCGAGGCGTCCGTTTTGTATTGGGTCGTGGACAGGAACCGGTCGCGGATCTGCGGACCGGCCATGATCGACAGCACGAGGATCAAAACGACAGCTCCCCCGATCGATTGCCACCTCGGCCGATGGTGAAGCAGGACCCACGTCATGCCGATCGCCGAGGCCAGCATCGCGCCCCGAGAGTATGTCATCATCACGGCATGGATGAGGAACAATCCCAACGCTCCGGCAACGATCGGCCACCAACGCCAGATGTGACGGACCGGGGCCAATACGAAGCAGTAGGCGAACGGGATCCCCATCGCCAGCAGCAGTCCCGCGCCGTTGTTATCCAGACCGCCGTAGCCGTAGTGGAAGATGTTCAACCGGCCGCCCTGGAAGAAGTACAGGAAGTTGATCTCCCAGGCGATGTATCCCAGCATGACCAGGATCATCAGGGCCAGCGCCTTGACCTGCCAGAAGTGTTCGATCACCAGCGAGGCGACGACCGCGATGACGATGACCTTGGCGTATTCGATCGCCCAGGTCTGAGCGAGCTGGGGGTTGTAAGCGTTGATGGTGCTCAGCAGGACGAGCAGGCCGTAGAGGATGAACAGGCTGACCATCCCGTTGAACGCGCTGCGCAGGATCATCCGGCTCAGGTGCAGCCAGAAGCTGACCAGTGTGATTATCGCGGCGATCAATGACCAGCGGATGTTATTGTCGAGTGCCCACTCCCAAAGGTGTTGTGGACGCAGCACTGCCAGGCTGTAGTACAGCAGCACACCCCAGAACGGTGTTTGCAGGGCGCCCAAAGCACCCAGAGCGGTCATCAAACTGAGTAACGCCAGCTGCTTCATGCGGCCTTGCGAACGGTTTCGGTTGTGGAATCGTGTTTGTCTTCAGCCGGATTGATCCTGGCGATCGGTTCAGCGCTGCTGTGCGTGACCTGCCCGACCTCAGGAGCGATGGTTTGTCCGGCTGGGAGGAACAGGTTGTATTTAAGGATGCACCGAAGGGCCGACACGCCGTCTTTCCAGGTGATCTTCTTGCCTTCTTCATAGGTTCGGCCGGCGTAGCTGACCGGGACCTCGTAGAGACGGGCTTTGAGTTTGGCGACCTTGGCGGTGATCTCCGGCTCAAGGCCGAAGCGTGGCTCGACAATGTTCAGCTTGGACGCGACCTGCCGGGTGAAGACCTTGTAGCAGCATTCCATGTCGGTCAGGTTGAGGTTCGAGAGCATGTTGCTCAGCAGCGTCAGGGTTTTGTTGGCGACGGAGTGCCAGAAATAGAGGACCCGGCGGTTGTCCCCGATGAACCGCGAGCCGAACACGACGTCGGCTTTGTTTTCGAGGATCGGCGCCAGCAGACGCGGATAATCACGCGGGTCGTATTCGAGGTCGGCGTCCTGGATCAGCACGATGTCGCCGGTGGCGAGTTTCAATCCAGTCCGGACGCCACCACCCTTGCCCTGGTTCTGTTCGTGGAAGTGGATGATGTAGTCCGGCCGTTCGCGGACCAGCCCACGCAGGATGTCGCGTGTGCCGTCGGTGGAGCCGTCGTCGACGATGACGATCTCGCGCTCCAGTCCGCCGGGTAGTGGTTGGCGTTCCACACGTTCGAGAACTTGTGGGAGCAAATCACGTTCGTTGTAAACCGGGATGACGATGCTAAGACGCTGGCCCATGTCGGCCTCCTGTATTGAAAGCGGCGCTCGGATGCACCTATACAAGCCTCATAGTCGGCAGAATCGGACCAAGCCTTAACGCCGTTACATCCCGGTTCGGCAGGTGGTGGCATGGACGGCCGATAACGGTGGGTGCTGCTTGACGATTCTTCGCGGATGCGTCCTGCATGGCCCCGCCGATAAGCGTCGGGGCGGTGAAGCAGGTCTTATCTGCCCAGTCGATACAACCGATACGGGTAGAACCCCGGGACGATGGTGCGTCCCGGTTCCATGACATGACAGGGCCAAGTGATGACCGATTCCGATATGCCGCAGCTCCGCATCTGCCCGCAGTCTCTGGCTGCGGATGCGTATGAAACCGATTCGTCCACCGGCGTGATTGGCGATTCACTGGACGTGATCGAGAACCTGGACGCCTACAACCGCTGGGTGTTTGATCTGCTAAGTCCTTATGTGACCGGCCGGGTTCTGGAAGTCGGTTGCGGGACGGGGAACATCACCCGCTACCTGGCGGAACAGGCGGATGAGGTGGTGGGAATCGATCCCGTTGCTCGTTTTGTGGATCGGTTCCGTCAGAAGTTTGATGGCCGCCGGGGGGTGCGCGCGGTCCGCTGCACGCTGGAGGATATGCCCGAGCCTCATGACCTGGCTGAGTCTTTCGACACGGTCGTGAGCTGTAACGTGTTCGAGCATATTGAAGACGACGTGAGTGCTTTACGGCAGGTGGCCGCTCAATTGAAGCCCGGCGGCAGGGCGGTGATCTTCGTCCCGGCTGGGCCGATGGCATTTGGGAAGCTGGACCGTGAACTGGGTCACTATCGGCGGTACACCCTTGAATCGCTGAAGTCGGCGATGAATCAGGCGGGGTTGGTCTGGGAGTCCGGGCGATACAGCAACGCGGTGGGGTTGTTCGGCTGGTGGTTCAACAGTCGTGTGTTGAAGAAGTCGGCCGTGCCGGGGGATCAGGCGGTGTGGTTCAACCGGTTGGTGCCG
>CAZJCN010000182.1:0-5541 GCA_964544195.1 uncultured Phycisphaeraceae bacterium
AATCAACCAGAACCTGACCACCGTGCGCGGCGGCTTCGCGCTCGTCCCCGAACCGACGCCTGTCCTGCTGATGGGCCTCGGCACATTGGTATTGCTACGCAGGCAGCCCCATGAACCGACGTCGGCTAGAGGAATAAATTGACGAACTGATCCACCGGCATCGTGTCAAGTTGCTCCGGATCGGAAAAAACCGACACGATCCGCCGACACGTGTCCGGATCATAACGGCTGGCAAGGTTCCGTTCGAACTTCTCGATCAGCAACGGGATTCCCTCCCTTCGACGCCGTCGATGGCCGAGGGGATACTCCACTGCCACCTTGTCCGTCTGTGTGCCGTCAGTAAAAAACACCTGAACCGCGTTGCCGATCGACCTTTTATCCGGGTCCAGGTAATCGCGCGTGTAGGCCGGGTCCTCAACCACCCGCATTTTCGCCCGTAATTCATCGATCCGGGGGTCAGCCGCCGCAGCGTCTTCGTAGTCATCGGCGGTCAGCCTGCCATGGATCAGCCCGATCGCGGTCATGTACTGCAGGCAATGGTCGCGGTCGGCGGGATTATGCAGCGGGCCCGTTTTATCGATGATCCGAACCGCCGATTCCTGCGTGTGGATGACAACCCGTTCAATCTGATCCAGCCGGTGCTTGACCTGCGGGTGCAGTACGATCGCGGCCTCGACGGCTGTCTGTGCGTGAAACTCCGCGGGAAAGGCGATCTTGAACAGCACGTTCTCCATCACGTAACTGCCCAACGGTCGCGACAACGTCACGGATTTTCCCCGCATGACGACGTCGTCAAACCCCCACTGTGCTGCGCTGAGCGCGGTGGCATACCCCATCTCGCCCCGCAACGTCATCAACGCCAGTCGCACCGCTCGGCTGGTCGCATCACCCGCCGCCCAGCTTTTGCGCGAACCGGTGTTGGGCGCATGCCGATAGGTCCGCAGCGCCCCGCCATCCAGAAACGCGTTCGACACCGCGTTGATCACCTGCTCACGCCCGCCACCCAGCAGCCGTGTCACCACCGCCGTGCTGGCGATACGAACCAGGATCACGTGATCCAGCCCCACCCGGTTGAAGGCGTTGTCCAGCGCCAACACCCCCTGGATCTCGTGTGCCTTGATCGCCGACGTCAGGACATCGCGCACCAGAACCGGACGCCCGCCCCCCTGCCGACTCAGGTAGTCGCCGACCATCAGGATAGACCCGAGGTTGTCCGAAGGGTGTCCCCACTCCGCCGCCAACCACGTGTCGTTGTAATCCAGCCAGCGGATCATCGCCCCGAGGTTGAACGCCGCCTGCACCGGGTCCAGCTCATACGACGTGCCGGGCACCCGCGCCCCGCCCGGCATCTCCGCCCCCGGAACGATCGGGCCCAACAGCTTCGTACAAGCCGGGTAATTCAACGCCAGCACCGCACATCCCAGGCTGTCCATCAGAACGTGTCGTGCCGTGTCGTACGCTTCCTCGCTTTTGATCTCGGCCCCGACCACGTAATCCGCGATCTCTGTCAGGACCGGATCAGCAACAATCTCCGTTTTCATCTGTGACGATCTCGCTTGTCACCTCGGGTTTCCATGAAATCCGCAGGGGTTAACGCCGGTCAAGCGGGACATACGCCCTCGGCTCCGGCCCGACATAACGCGCGCTGGGCCGGATCAGCTTGTTGTTCTCACGCTGTTCCATGATGTGCGCCGCCCACCCCGCGGTACGGGCGAACACAAAGATCGGCGTGAACAGCTCCGTCGGGATCCCCATCAGGTGAAACGCGCTGGCGCTGTAGAAATCCAGGTTCGGAAACAGATTCTTCTCACGCTTCATCACCTGCTCGATCCGTTCGGAGATCCGGTATAGCCGATCATCGCCCGCCCTTTCCGATAGACGTTTCGACCAGGCTTTGATGATGTCAGAACGCGGATCACGAACCCGGTACACCCGGTGCCCGAAACCCATGATCTTGGTCTTCTCCGCCAGCATCCGCATCACACCCGCTTCGGCTTCCTCCGGCGTGTCAAAGCGTTGGATCAGCGCCATCGCCGCCTCGTTGGCTCCCCCATGCAACGGCCCGGACAGCGTCCCGATCGCCGCCGTGATCCCGCTGTAAAAATCCGCCAACGTCGCGCAGGCCACCCGCGCCGCAAAAGTCGAAGCGTTGAACCCATGCTCGGCATACAGGATCAGTGACACATCACACGCTCGTTGGCATAACGCGTCGGCCGGACGGCCGTGCAACAGACAAAGAAAATGCCCCGCGATCGAATCCTCCTCCGTCTGAGTCTCGATCCGCCGGCCCGACGTATGAAAGTGATACCAGTACATCAGCATTGAAGGAAGCACCGCCAGCAGGCGGTCCGCGATCGCGCGGGAGTCGTTCCCCTCGCCCTCCGGCTCGACGCATCCCAACGCCGAGCATCCCGTACGCAGCACGTCCATCGGGTGCGCCGACGCCGGCAGCGCCTCGAGCACCGTGCACACCGCCCCGGGCAACGACCGCATCGACCGCAACCGCTCTCGGTACGCTGATAATGCCGCCCCGTTCGGCAGCTCACCTTCCAACAACAGGTACGCCACCTCTTCGAAACCGGCGTGCTCCGCCAGGTCCTCGACCGAATAGCCGCGGTAATGCAGCCCGTGCCCGTCCCGACCAACCGTGCACACGCGCGTATCGCCGACCACCACCCCCGCCAATCCGCCCGACTTATCCTTCGGTGTCGCCTCCGCCATCGTACCCGTCCTCCTTCCCGAACAGTTCGTCCAGCTTCGCCTCGTACCCGTGATAGCCCAGCACTTCGTACAACTGCTCCCGCGTCTGCATCTCGTCCAGCAGCCCCGCCTGCGTACCCTCACGACGCAGGGTCTCGTACACCCGCTCGGCCGACGCGCTCATGGCTCGAAACGCCGTCAGCGGATACAACGCCATCCCAACGCCCGCCTCGCGCAAGGCCTCACGCGACATCAACGGCGTCCGACCGAACTCCGTCATGTTCGCCAGCACCGGGACCCCCACCGCCTCCACGAACCGCCGATATTGATCCAGTTCCGTCATCGCCTCGGCAAAGATCATGTCCGCCCCGGCCTGAACGTAAGCACACGCCCGCTCGATCGCACCGTCCAATCCCTCCGACGCGTAAGCATCGGTCCGAGCCATGATCACGAACCCCTCGTCCACCCGCGCGTCCACCGCCGCCTTGATCCGGTCCGCCATCTCTTCAGCCGACACCAAACGTTTGCCCGGCCGATGCCCGCAACGCTTGGCCGATACCTGATCCTCGATATGTACCGCCGCCACCCCGGCCCGTTCCATCTCCCGAACCGTGCGGCCGATCCCCAACGCCCCACCGAACCCCGTGTCCACATCCACCAGCAACGGCAGGTCACACGCGCCGGTCACCCGGCGCGCGTCCGTCAACACGTCGCTGAGATTGGTTAAGCCAAGGTCCGGCAGGCCGAAGGACGCGTTCGCCACACCCGCACCCGACAGGTAGATCGCCCGGAAACCCGCTCGCTGGGCCAACAGCGCACCATACGCGTTGATAACCCCGACGATCTGCAAGGGTTGCTCCTCACCAAGTGCCGCTCGAAATCGCTCGCCGGGGGTTGCTCTCGTAGTCATGACCGCTCGCTGTGAAAGGACGATTCAATGATTGTATCAGCAACCCCCCGTTTCACCGCGTCGCAACCCGGAATTTCATCCAGGATCAACCCCAACGATACCCGGTTATCTGATACGCAGGACATGCTCCGGCGCGCACAATCCGGCCGATTTCCCCCGTAAAAATCCGTAACATCTCCAACATTCGTTGCTCGTTCATCCGTCAGGACTTCCATGCGATATCACGAAGAGACACCCCGCTTTTGTGCGCGCAAACACGACTTTTCATCCTTTAGTGGAGGCACGACGAAAACACGAATCATTCATCGTGGTCGTGTCTGCCGACAAGTTCACGCCGGCGTGGCCGGTTGTCGCTGAGTATCCGTGGGATCGCAGGACCGGGATCTGCGGGCTGCCCTGACTTTCGTCACGATCAAGCTTGTTTCGATCGAACGATAACGAGGGCCTTCGGCAGCGCACGCCCCGGCGGAAGGCGGAGGTCAGGGCTCGGCAGCGACCGGTCCCGCGGAAGCCGTCCCTGCCGCCTCAGACCGGAAAAGCGTGAGTTTGATGCACCACTTAAAAAGAAAGCGACTGCTACATGACGCCAAGGAAACCCTGAACCACTAGTAAAGAAAATAACAACGCGATCAGTTTGACGTTTCATTCGTCGAAGACGAGGAGGCGTCCGGCGTCGATGATTCCGAATCGGGAGCCGCGTCCGTGTTGCCGGCGTCATCGGGTGTCTGGACCGGGTCGGCGACCTGTCGGATCAGGACCTGGAGCCGCACACGATCTTTTGCGGGCGGCGTCAGCAGAGGCTTGCGTGCCACACGATCCAGGAGGTGGGACCAATCGAACACGTCCTGCGATCGAGTTGAATCCCGATCCGTCTGTCCGTCGGGCTGGGTGTCATGCCCGGCCTCGGATGGCATGGATTCGTTTCGCTGGGGTCCAGCCGTCAGTCCCCGGGCCGGGGAAGCGGGCGTCAAGCCGTTGGCCAACCCGGTGCCGGCCCAACCGGATTGGGTATCCACCATGCGATTGGTTAATGCCGTGACACTGTCCACGCCTTTAGGTGTTTCGTCAGCCTGTTCGGCAGTGATGTCACGGCCGGCAGAACGCCCGACGGTTGAATCGTTCCGTGCCAAAGTCTCACGCGGCTCCAACCGGACAAGCTGGGCACGCTGGGTTGGTGTCTGGTTGAGGTGTGTAAGCAAGGCGGGAACCTGGTCCGGGTCGATCTCGATCGTCAGAACCCGCTCACGCAGACGTGGCTCGGCCTGCCCGGCTTCCCTGGCGGCGCGCGCCCGACGGAGCACGGCCGAACGGTCCTCCATCACCACCACCCCGTGGTTCATCGCCCAATCACGCAAATCCCGGCGTGCCTTGAACGGGCTTGGCGACAGGATCACCAACTGCTGGTTCTGCAGATCCTCAGGCAGATCGTCGGAGGCGTACCCGGCAAAGGTATCGGCGGATCGTCCGGGTTCGGCTTGCCTCAATGCCGGCTGGTCGGCGTCCGACATCGCCAGACGCACGTCCTCCGGAGAAGCGGGCGCGGTGCCTTCGCTGACAACCGCCTCGGCCAACGCGGGCTGGTCGGAAACATCTTCGGTTTCATGGGTGGCTGATTCGGTCGCCGTCGAGACATCGGCATCGACCACAGCGGCGGACTCGGCAGTGGACCGTCGCCCGGCTTCATCCAAGGTTAAAGCGGTCATGGCCGCGACCGGTGCGGGCAGGTCGGTCTGCCCGGGAGTTTCGAGATCGTCCGGCGCATCAGCCTTCGCCAGCGCGGTGTCGTCTGAGCTTGTGTCGATTATGTCTTCGACCGAGTCGGTATCAGCAGATGAGGTATCCAGCAAAGCCGTCGTATCGTCTGACTCTTCCTGTTGCAAAGTGATGGCTTCACCCATGGCAAGCGATTCGGTTTCCGCCGGCTTGGTATC
>CAZJCN010000183.1:0-5504 GCA_964544195.1 uncultured Phycisphaeraceae bacterium
TTCATGTTGCTGGCCGGGATCATCGGCTCGTCGGCGTTCACTTCCGCCAGCAGTTCGCCCCGGTCCGCGTCGATCACACACACCGAATACCGGGTGCTGCGAAGATCCCGGCTGCGGAGCAGCTGCCAGACCGTCCCGTCCAGCGGAGCCGCCTCGACCAGCCCGCCCGCCCACGAGATACACACCCACACAGCCGCGATCAGAATGTAGCACCGCTTCAAACCATCACCCCTGAGGTTCCGCACATTCAAGATTGTTTCGCCGTGGGCATCTTAGCCCATCGACCCAACCCCGGCCAGACTCTTATCGACGCCAGTACGCCCGACGCTCCACGCTTTTCAGGCGTAATTCGCGCCCGTCCGACGATCGCATCCGCACCATCACACCCCCGAGCGCCTCCTCCGCTGCAAACCATAGCTCCAGTTCGCCCGCCCCCTCGCCACGGAC
Organism: uncultured Phycisphaeraceae bacterium; assembly: GCA_964544195.1. Classification (GTDB taxonomy): domain Bacteria; phylum Planctomycetota; class Phycisphaerae; order Phycisphaerales; family Phycisphaeraceae; genus CAZJCN01. Next base: position 448 of record CAZJCN010000183.1, read on the forward strand.
CACCACCAGGTGATGCGCCTCCACACGGCCGAACGGCAGATCCAATGCCTCGCGACCCGCATAACGCAACACCGCGCCTTCGCCCGACAACTCGTCTGGCAGCGTCAGGTGGTTGTCCGTCTGATCGTGCAGCATCTGCAATACCATCTCCCCCGGCGGGTCATCAAACGGATAGCCCCGAAGCACCACCGGCAAAGCGTCCTCAAAGACAAACTCTTGTCTCGGTTGCATCCGGCCCGATCGGGTCCCCTCGTCCGGAAAGTAACTGTGCTGTACCCACGTCAGCTCCCCCGCGTGGTTCACATACTGCTTGAAAGTCGCTCCGCAATCCTCCTGTGAGCCCATATCCAGCTTCAGGCTCTTGAGATCGTCCACACCGACGTAACACATCGTCGAATAGTGATACGTGTAGTTTTCCGTCGGGATGTCTTCGCGCATGTGCAGCTTGAACACCGCGCGTCCCGTCCCGTCGCTGCTTTTGGTAAATGTTTTCGGGCTGGCGTGCTCCTTGTTCAGGTAAACGCGCGCGACATACGATCGGGCCTGGCCGTAGATTACCCGCGTCGCTTCATAGGTCGCACACTCCGCCTGCCCGTCATGCCAGACCGGGTCGTCACGCCATTCTCGCGTGAAAGAGGCGAAAGGCCCGTCAGCCGAATCCGCTTCCAGCACGCAGGCCGACAGCAACACCCCCAATATCATCACCCCGTACCACTGCAATCGGCCGATCCTGTTCATCCCGTTGATTCTACCCGATACACCGACCCTTCAAGCCGTCATTCTCATCAGTATCACATTACAATCGTTCAACATGGCTATCACCTCTCGACCCGCCGTGGTTTTTTGCTACATCCACGGCCTGGACCGTCGGCGGATCAACGACACCGATACCCCGTTCCTCCACTCACTGCTCGCGCGGGACGATCACGTCACGATCGAAACGATCCCGTCCAACGAGCTGGTCTCCACGGTGTTCACCGGCGTCTGGCCACACGAACACGGGCTGTGGCAGGTGGAGTTGAAGCAGAACGAGCGCACCGGCTGGATCGACCGAGCTATCGACGCCCTGCCCGATTGGCTGACGACCACCGCCCAACTGGTGCGCTACCAGTTCGACCGCACTTTCGAGATGCCGGCCGTCCCGCCCAGGCGTCGGCGTCGATTGAACTTCCATCGGTTCAAGTATTACAGTTGGGCCACCGGCGGCGACCGGATCCGAAACATACGCGGATATCCCACCCTTTTCGATCGCCTCGGGGAGTCCTGCCGGTTCCGTTTCGCTTCCGACCTGACTTCCACCCGCGACGCCCTCACTGATGCACCGTCAGTCGAACACGGCGTGGATTTCATTCAAACTTACGGACTCGACCAACTCCAACATTGGGGACTCGATCAACCTCAGCTCATCAAGGACGGGATGCGACAACTCGACACCTGGCTCGCCGATGCCGCCAAGCGATGCGCCGACAGCGACGCCAACATGCTGATCTTCTCCGACCACGGCCAGGAGCCTGTGCACGGCTACATCGACATCAAAGCCATGCTGCGACAATGGGGGCTCGGCGATGACGACTGCACCTACATGATCGAAGCTCAGTGCGCCCGCTTCTGGTTCCACAACGATTCAGCCCGACGCCTCGCCTTTGATCGCCTACCCGAAGTCGATCACACCCGGCTCATCACCAACACCGACCTTGAAAAGTACCACCTGCAATTTACCGACACCCGCTACGGCGAGGTCTACCTCTACACCGACCACGGCTACACCTTCTTCCCGCACGACTTCTACCACCCCCTCGCCAATCTCGTGATGGGCTGGCAGCACCGTGAAGTCATGGCCCCCCGGCTGCACAACCCCAGGCACCGCGGGTATCACGGCCACCTGCCCGATCATCCCGCCGAGCAAGGCTTCATGGTCATGACCAAACCCGGTTGGCGGCCGACCCGTGAACGTGGCCACCTCACCGATGTCGCCCCGACCCTGCTTTCGCTGGTCGGCGTCGGCTCTGCGCCCACCATGAAAGGCCGCGCCCTGTTCACGCCCGCTTCCAATCACGGCTAGCACATGCCGACGGATTTGGTATACCTAGTCGGCATGAAACGATTTTGTAGACATATGACAAAGCGCCCCGCGCTGAAGACGCTCCTCGCCGGGTGCGCCGTGACGCTGGCCTGCGCTTCCCTGCACGCCAGCCCGCCCAGCCCCGCCTCGAACCCCGAAACCTCTTCACGGACTTCCGGATCGGATCACGACATGCCGCCGAACATCCTTTACATCATGGCCGACGACCACGCCGCCCACGCCATCGGCGCCTACGGCGGACGCCTGGCTGAACTCAACCCCACACCCACCCTCGACCGGCTCGCCCGAAACGGCGCCCTGTTCACCAACACCTTCTGCAACAACTCCATCTGCACACCCAGCCGGGCCAGCATCCTCACCGGCCAGTACAGCCAGACCAACGGCGTGCTCGACCTCGACGGCCACCTGCCCCCCGAACGTCAGTACCTGCCCATGGAGCTGAAAAAGGCCGGCTACCAGACCGCCATCATCGGCAAGTGGCACCTCAAGGACGAACCCGCCGCCTTCGACTACTACAGCGTCATGGTCGCCGCCGGGCAGCAGGGCACCTACTTCGATCCCGAGTTCATCCAGACCGGGATGAAATTCGGCAAGCACGGCGACCCGGGCATCGAAACCATTCAATACAAAGGACACAGCACCGACGTCGTCACCGACCAGACCTTGGACTGGCTCGAAAACAAACGCGATAAAGACCGCCCGTTCTTCCTGATGTACCACTTCAAGGCGCCGCACGACCTGTTCGAAAACGCGCCACGCTACGACAGCTACCTCGAAGACGTCGACGTCCCCGAGCCGGACAGCCTCTGGGAACGCGGCAACCACGGCTCCGTCGCCACCCGCGGCGAAAACGACAGCCTCATCCACGAGATCGGCTCGTCCGTCTCCAAGCGAAACCCCAATCGTAATCAGGGACAAGCCCTCGGCATCGACCCCAACCTCCCCGACGACGAATACACCCGCCAGTCCTACCAGCTTTATCTGAAGCGATACCTCCGCTGCGTCCGCGGGATCGACGACAACGTCAAGCGCGTCCTCGACTACCTCGAACAGAACAACCTGCTCGACAACACCGTCATCATCTACACCTCCGATCAGGGCATGATGCTCGGCGAACACGACTACATCGACAAACGATGGATGTACGAGGAATCCCTGCGCATGCCCTTCATCATGCACTACCCCAAGGCCATCAAGCCCGGCACGAAAGTCGACGCCATCGTCAATAACACCGACTTCGCGCCCACCATCCTCGACTACGCCGGCCTGCCTACCCCCGACTACATGCAGGGCCGGTCCTTCCGCTCCATCGTCGAAACCGGCAAGGTCCCCGACGACTGGCAGACGTCCACTTACTACCGCTACTGGATGCACATGGTCCACCACGACAACCCCGCCCACTTCGGCGTGCGGACCAGGGACTACAAGCTCATCTTCTACTACGGACGGGACGTCATCCCCGAAGGACGCGAATGCTGGGGATCACGCGCCTGGATGCACACGCCCCCCGGCTGGGAACTCTACGACATGCGCAACGACCCGTTCGAGATGAATAACCTCTACGGCAACCCCGCTTACGCCGACGTGGTGCGTCAACTCAAGGCCGAGCTCAAACGCCTGCGCGAAACACTCAACGAGACCGACGAAAACTACCCGCACATCCAGGCAATCATCGACGAGCACTGGGACGATTGACCGACCGATGCACGCCCGTATGCACCGGTCGGCTACAATGCGCTGACTAACTACCATCACCGACCGGTACAAAAAAGAGAGGACGCCGAAAGATGCGAGCATGGGTGATCAACGAGCACGGCGGGCCGGAGGTCTTCACTCGCACCGAGATGCAAACGCCCGAACCCGGGCCGGGGCAGGTCCGCGTCAAAGTCGAAGCGACCAGCGTCAACCCCGTGGACTATAAGATCCGCAGCGGCGCCGCCGAAGCACTCTGCCCGCCGAAACCCGCGATCCTCCACGGCGACGTCGCCGGGACGGTCGATGCCGTCGGGCCGGACGTGCAGGGCTTTTCTATCGGTGACGCGGTCTACGGCTGTGTCGGGGGTTGCGGCAACGTGCAGGGCGCGCTGGCCGATTTCGTCATCGCCGACGCACGACTCCTCGCCCACGCTCCCAAATCCATCCCCCTGCACGACACCGCCGCGCTCCCGCTGGTCACCATCACCGCCTGGGAGGGCTGGGACAAGGTCGGCGACATCCAGCACCGGCACGTGCTCGTCCACGGCGGCACCGGCGGCGTCGGACACGTCGCGCTGCAACTGGCCAAACTACGCGGAGCCACCGTCAGCGCCACCGTCGGCTCCGACGAAAAAGCCGACATCGCAACAAAACTCGGCGCCGATCACACCATCAACTACAAGAACGAGCCCGTCGAACAATACACCCAACGCCTGACCGCAGGCCAAGGGTTCGATGCCGTGTTCGATACCATCGGCGGTGCCAACATCGCTACCAGCGCACAGGCCGCACGACTCAACGGCCACGTCGCCTGCATCCAGGGACGCGACGCCATCGACGGCAGCCTCCTGCACATGCGAGCCACCTCCCTGCACCTCGTCTTTATGCTCATCCCACTGCTCTACGACATCGAACGCGAACGCCACGGCCACATCCTCAAACAAACCGCCCAACTTGTCGACGCCGGCCGACTCAAACCCCTGATCGACACTCGACGCTTCACCTTCGATCAGATCAGCGACGCCCACGCCTTTGCCGAGTCCGGCAAACAGGTCGGTAAAGTACTTGTCATCAATCAATGACCCTCACCGCCGCGAACCGACGCAAGCGATAAACAAAAGACTTATAATAAAATGCTTGACCAGCGTTCGGTGTAAATTAAACTGATAGCTGTATTATCCGTCATTTTTTATCCATGCCCGTCACGGGGGTTCGCTCATGCATTCGATCAAGCGTGTCCAGCCGGCAGGCACCGCCCCCGCGGCCATCAACGACACCT
>CAZJCN010000184.1:0-5495 GCA_964544195.1 uncultured Phycisphaeraceae bacterium
GCGTGCGCTGCTGAGTTCGACGCCAGTGCTGATCGATAGGTTTCCAGACCGATTTGGCTGAGATGGACATGCCGCGTCGGTCTGCGCCATACAGCCCCAAGATGCCGTACAACCCGCTGCCGTGATCGCCCAACCCCGTGCTCGGCCCGCCGGTGTACTGCTCGTTGAAGTTGCCAAGGTCTGTTACTGAAGCCTTAAGCCAAGACAGGTCACGTTCCGCCGCTTTCGTGAATACCGATTCGGGCAGACGCGACAGCATCATCAGCCGCATGCCCCGGTCGTAGGTGTAGGGCGTGTCGCTGGCCAGCACCCGATGGATCCGCCGTGACATCCTCGGGCTTTGGTATGGCTCACCCGCCGAGAGCATCGCCCAACACACCAGAGCGTGATTCCCCACTTCGTGGATGACTTCCTGGTAAATCGGCTTGCCCTGGTTGTAACGGTGTAATGACCAGTAGTAGCTATCGTGTCGGATTGTGTCGTTCGGAAGGATTCGCCCTGCCCGGCTGGTCCGCTGTTGCGATGCGGTCTGCAACTCATAAGTCGCTGCCCGGATCGCCTGTCGGATGTCCTTAATTGAAAGCGTGTCCGGATCGAAAGGCCCGGCAGGCGGTGAAGCCGGCTCCGGGTCAGGCAGTGGTTCCGCTGCCGTGAAGGTACGCAGGTATCCGGGCTCGGCCAGCAGGTCCAGCAGGTGGGCCGCATACGCCCCGAAACTCCGCGCGTTCGGCTTGACGTAATACGCTACCGACTCGTCGCCGGCTTGATAGGTTTCGTATTGTTCGGCTGCCCGCGCAATGCGTTCAAGCGAACCGCGAAACCGGGCCAGCGATCGTTCATCGTAGCGCCCCAGCCAGCCTTCCCACGTCGCCTTGTACACCGCCTGCATCAGGTCCAGCCCGGCCCGTTGGCGGTCACGCACGAGCTTGCCGATCGCGTCGCCCACCTCACTCAGCAGCCGGTCGTCTCCTGTCTGGATCATGCAGCAGGTCAGATCGAACCGATATTCCCGGGCCGCCTTGGCGATGTCGGTGTAACGCTGATTGAGCCTGGCGGTGTTTCGGTTGCTGGTCTGCTTAAGCTGGTCCTGCAGCCGCTCGATTTCCCGCACGATCGGCTCGGCCCGCTTGCGCGCCGCCGGTGTCATGTGCGGCAGCGCCGCTCGGCCGGAATATGTTTTTTCAAACGGCGGCACCCCCACCGTCACCCGCGTCTGCGCCCGCAGACTACGCAACTTGCGATTGATCGCCTTGCCCGCTTCATCGTAAGGAGAAACATATGGCGTGTCCGCTTCCCCCGGCATCGACCGGAACAGGCTACGCAGCGCTTTGAACGCTTCGCGATCGTCGCTGGTACTTTCGGGCTGATCCTGAGCAGCATATCGATGGTTCAACCAGTCCTGCACGACCGGCATCAGGTGCCAACGGATATAAGCATCCCGGAAGGGGTCGCCCGTCAGCTTCTCCGCCATCCGCTTCAGGACCGCGGGGCCGTCTTCCGCGGACAGAGATTCAACCAGATAATGCGGTCGGCCGGTGACCATCCGGTGTTCCACCTGCTTGACCCGATCCAGCTCACGGGCCTCCGCGATCAGCTGATCGAATACCAGATCCACCGCGCCCCCGGCACCCGCCTCGGCTCGCGCCGCTGTGATCCCGCCCCACACACAAACGATGAACATCCATGCCGGCGCATGACAGCGCAGCACACACCCGCGTGGTGATCGAACCATCCTGAACCTCCCCGGCAACCCACTGCCGTGTTCATACCCCGGAAAAGATGGGGTGTGTGTCAAACTGGCCGATGATCGGCCTGGTTAGATTTCCTGGATCTCCTTGGTCTTGGCGGCGACCAGCTCGTCCACTTTCGATTCGTATTTCTTCAGCAGGTCCTGCACGTCTTCCTTGGCCGACTCGGCATCGTCTTCGCTCAGGTGCAGGGTCTTGTCCTTCAGTGCCTGGTCGATGTGCTTGTTGGCGTCCCGGCGGGCGTTTCGGATGGCGACCTTGGCCTGCTCGCCCACCTGCTTCACCGACGAGATCAGCTGGTTTCGCCGTTCACCCGACAACGGCGGCAGGTTCAGGCGGATCTGCTTCGCTTCCACCGTCGGGGTCAGCCCCAGGCCCGATTCCTGGATCGCTTTGGCGATCTCCTTCGTACTCGAAGCGTCGAACGGCTTGATCAGGATCTGCGTCGGCTCCGGCACGTTGATCACCGCCAGCTGACGCAGCTCGGTCGGCGTCCCGTAGTAGTCCACCTTGATGTATTCCACCAGCGCGGTCGAGGCCCGGCCGGTCCGAACGCCGCGGAGCTCATTCTTGAGATACTCCACCGCCTTCTCCATCGATTCTTCGCAGTGCAACAGGATTTCGTCGATATCCATAGCTCGTCTCCGATGCGAGAATAACCCGTCGGGCCGATCCGTGAACCGTTCCCAACGGCAGGGCGATTGATCAATCGGGATTCACGCGTGTGCCGTGTGGCTTGCCCGCCACGACTTCCGCGATGTGTCCCGGTTCTTTCATGTTGAACACGATGATCGGGATCCCGTGCTTGCGACACATATCGAACGCCGTCAGGTCCATCACCTTCAGGTCACGCTCGATCGCTTCTTTGAATCCCAATGACTCGTACCGCCTGGCGTCCGGGTGTTTCATCGGGTCCTTGTCATACACGCCGTCGACCTTGGTGGCTTTGAGCAACACGTCGGCGTTGATCTCCGCCGCCCGCAGCGAGGCCGCTGAGTCGGTCGTGAAAAACGGGTTGCCCGTCCCGGCGACGAAGATCACCACACGACCTTTCTCCAGGTGACGCAGCGCCCGGCCCCGGATGAACGTCTCCGCCACCGCCGAGAGGTTGATCGCGCTGAGCACCCGCGCCGGCTGCCCCAATTTCTCCAGCGTCTCCTTGAGCGCCAGCCCGTTGATGACCGTCCCGAGCATCCCCATCTGATCGGCCGTCGCCTGCGCGATGTTGCCTTCGCTCGCCAGGTCCGCGCCGCGGATGATGTTGCCCCCGCCGACCACCACCGCCAATTGCGTCCCCAGCTTCGCCGCCGCCGCGATCTCGCGGGCGATCACGTTCAGCTCCGGCCCGTCGATCCCGAATCCCCCGGCCCGGCAGAAGGCCTCGCCGCTGATCTTCAACAATACCCGGCGATAGACCGGGGACGTTCCCCCGCCGGTGTCCTGACTTGCGCTCTCCGTCGTCTGCGTCATCGTGTCATCCTGGTGGGCCGAAACTAAGTGGAGATATCCTACACAACATTGTCCGGTTTAGCCCGTCGGGTCGTCGTCGCCGTATTCCCGCTCGAACGCTTCGAGGTCGGCATCATAGTCACTCAGTTCCTCGGACCGGGAAGAAGAGCCCGAGGTTGTGTCGGGATCGCTTTCGTCGTCCTCGATGCCGAATTCCGCCAGCCAACCGCGCACGTAATCTTTCGGCAAGGGGCCGCCGGGTTTTTCAGACGCTTGAGACCCACCGACCCGACCGGCATGCGCCAGCCGTTGAAGAAACTCCTCCGCCGACCACACCCGCGCCCGTCGCCGGCGGGCGGCACGCTGGATCGTTCGATCGTTTGACACCACCGTCAGCCGACGCGGGGCCGTGTTTTCATCGATCAACTCGATGATCACCTCGTCCGCCGATCGGCTTGCTCCCGAATAGATCAACTCAACCGGGTCCACCGCTTCCGTGTTCGGTGATTCCGGCTTCGGCGACCCGTCACACACCACCGTCACCCCCGACGCCACCCACCGGCTGCGCGACAGCAACAGGCACAACGACGCCTCACCCAACCCCGCCAGTGACTTCGGCTTCTCCGCGTGCAGCACGTTGTAACAGTCAACGATCAACGGCATCAGCTTGCCCCGTACACCCCATTACGCCATCTCCCAACATAAAGTGTAGCACTGCCCCGGCAGCCACCATTCACCTGCCCCAAGCCATCCTACAATACCCCCGTGAAAGCCCGGCAACTCGTCCAACTCGGTATCCCTAAGTCATTGGCGCAGATGGCCAAGTGGACCGCGCAGGCGGCACGCAAAAAAGGCCTCGACCCCAAGGCCGCCCGGCACACCCTCAAGGCACTCGCGCACGACCCCGACGCCTTCCGAAACGACCCGCACTTCGGCGAACTGGCCCGACAGATCGCGCTGGCCCGACAGACCGAAGCCGCACACAAGGCGGTCTACACCCCACGCGCCGAACCCGCCCCGTATCAACAGTGGGGCGACGATCTCGACCCGGCCAGTGTCCAGCAGATGCACAACGCCTGTCGTTTACCCGTGGCCCTCCGCGGCGCGCTGATGCCCGATGCCCACGTCGGCTACGGCCTGCCGATCGGCGGTGTCCTTGCCACCCACAATGCCGTCATCCCCTACGCCGTCGGCGTTGATATCGCCTGCCGGGTCAAGCTCACCGTGCTGGATATGCCCGCCGGTACGCTCGCTTCACACCGGGACCGACTCATCGGCGCACTGGAACGCGAAACCCGCTTCGGTATCGGCGCCGAGTTCAAAGTCAAACGCCGGGAACACCCGGTCCTCGACGACGACTGGCACGTCAGCCCCGTCACCCGGCGCAACCGGGACAAGGCCGCTGCGCAGCTCGGCACCAGCGGGTCAGGCAACCACTTCGTCGAGTTCGGCGTGTTCCGCGCGTCTGATGCAGACTCCGCACGACATCTCGGCGTTGAACCCGATCGCGATTACCTGGCGTTGTTGTCGCATTCCGGCAGCCGGGGCACCGGCGCGGCGGTCTGTCAGTACTATTCGCAGATCGCCATGGCCCTGCACCCCAAACTCGACAAGGCCGTCCGACACCTGGCCTGGCTAGACCTGGACAGCCACGAGGGGCAGGAATACTGGCAGGCGATGCAGCTCATGGGCCGATACGCCTCCGCCAACCATGCCTGCATTCACGACGCCATCCTGAGACACTTGGGCGCCCGAGCCGTGGTCAGCATTGAAAACCACCACAACTTCGCCTGGCGCGAGGTTCATGAAATCGACGGCGAAAACCGCGACGTCATTGTCCATCGCAAGGGCGCCACCCCCGCCGGGAAAGGAACGCTTGGGATCATCCCCGGTTCGATGGCCAGCCCGTGTTACGTGGTGCGAGGCAAAGGCTCGCCTCAAGCCATGAACTCCGCCGCGCACGGGGCCGGGCGGGTCATGTCGCGCACGCAGGCCAAGAACACCTATCGCTGGTCCGACGTCCGACCCGTTCTTGAAAAAGCCGGCGTCACTCTGCTCAGTGCCGGCCTCGACGAGGTGCCCTTCGTGTACAAGAACATCGACGACGTGATGGCTTTGCAACGGGATTTAGTCGAACCGATCGCCCGCTTCGAGCCCAAGCTCGTCAAGATGGCACCCGCCGGTGAACGGCCGGAAGACTGATAGCATGTAAATAAAAACCGACCGGTCCGAGGACCGGCCGGTCGGGGTTGGGGGTTGATCAACTTCAGGTTTACAGCTTGAACCGTCCGACGAGGC
>CAZJCN010000185.1:0-5486 GCA_964544195.1 uncultured Phycisphaeraceae bacterium
TCATCGTGGCCGAGGTCACGTAATTTACGGTCCAGGTCCCGCCGACTCATCGCCCGACGATTGAGACGGTTCATGGCCTGCCGCAGCGCCTTGTCGAAACGGACCGCTTCGGATACCCGCTGTTCAAGGACGGCGTCCCATGGCAGCCCGACATGGAGGTTCAGTTCATTGACCTTACTCAACGGCAACGTGGCGACGACTTTCCGTCCAACCCGCACCGTCACCCGGGCGGGATTGCGTTGTGTCGGTTTGATCGAAGTAATTTCGGGCACCCCGTTATGTTACCATGCGCCCGTTGCCCGACACGATCCGGTATGGCATGTACACGGTGGCCCCTCCGTCTTGCTGGAGCCTTTTTATTCATGGCATTGATCACCTGTGAGTTTTTTTCGGATGCCCTTGAATTGAGCGTGACCATGCGTGTCATCCTCCCGCAACCGACGCGTACCCACGTCCATCATTACCCTGGCGTCTGCATGGACCCGCCTCACCCGACGCTCTACCTTCTGCACGGATTGGGTGACAACAGCAGCACCTGGTGCCGACAGACCAGCATCGAACGTTATGTCTGGAAGAAGAACCTGGCGGTGGTGATGCCCGAGGTGCACCGGAGCTTTTACGCCGACATGAAGCGGGGCAATCGTTACTGGACGTTCATCAGTGAAGAACTGCCGGAGGTTAGCCGGCGATTCTTTCCACTGTCGAATCGGCGTGAGGATAATTTCGTTGCCGGCCTGTCGATGGGGGGCTACGGGGCGTTCAAGCTGGCACTGAGCCATCCCGAGCGGTTTTGTGCCGCGGCAAGCCTGTCGGGGGCGTTGGATCGGCTTCAACGCATGGAAAACGGCGAGAAGCTGATTGAAGAATTTCATAACGTCTTCGGGGGTCCGGAGGAATATGTCGGGTCGGCCAATGACCTCAGGCACCTGGCGGCGGAGCTTGCCGGGAGCCATCGGCCTCGCCCAGCCCTTTATTTCTGCTGCGGGACAGCCGATTTCGTGTATCAGGAGAACCTGGCTTTTCGCGATCATCTGCGTGCCGTGGGACTGGAGGCGACCTATGATGAACACCTCGGCCGGGAGCATGACTGGGGTTATTGGGACGAGCGGATTCAGGATGTGATAGAATGGCTACCGCTGCGGGCCGAGCACGGTGGGGCCGGCAACCGCGTCAACGGCTGATTGGGAGGCTTCAGGATGTCAGATATCCATGAGGAACTGGGACGGGCTGTTCTGGAAAGTGCCGAGGAGATGTTCCGCGCCCAGAAGCGAATGGCCGACAGCGCCATCCGGCAGATCACCTTCGAACAGATGCAGTACGAGCCGGACCCGGAAAGCAACAGCGTGGCTGTCCTCATGAAGCATCTGTCCTGTGCCATGCGTTCCCGGTGGACGGATTTCCTGACAACCGACGGCGAGAAGCCCTGGCGTGATCGGGACGAGGAGTTCACCGATCGCTATACCAGCCGTGAGGAAGTGGAACGGGACTGGGAAGCGGGATGGGAAACCCTGTTCGACAGCCTGTCCAAACTCCGTCCGGTGGACCTGACCGCGAACGTGACGATCCGTGACGAACCCGAAACCGTCATCGGAGCGATCCATCGGCAGCTGTCTCACTACGGCTACCACATCGGCCAGATTGTTGTCCTTTGCCGGACGCTGGCGGGGGATAAGTGGTCCACCCTGACCGTGCCCCGGAGCAAGACCCGCAAGTAACCATGCTTCCCATCTTGCCAGTTCCGCATCCGGGGCGTATGCTCATTATTGCTCGCTAGGGGTGTCCCGTCGTGATGGACGGGGCTGAGAAACACCCTTGGAACCTGATCAGCCAACCGACCACGGCGACGTTGGTTGGGACGCTGCGTAGGGAAGCGACGCCGCATGCCGTCATGCGCGGGCTTCCCGGTTCAAAGAAAGGAAGCCGCGATGACCAAGTCTCTCTCGACTGATCCTAAGGACAAACTCGACACCCAATCGCTGGGGTATCAACTCCCACCGATTGGTCAGGATCCCGGGACCGAACCCGCCGCGACGACTCCCGGATCGTTTGCCAATCCGCCGAGGATTGCACCGGGCCCGGCCGGGGCGTTGACGTTCAGCTCGCCTGATACGCCCGGTATGCCTAAGCCGTCCGACAAAACCGCTTGGGATTTCTTACCCGATGGCTGGTCCACGCAGGTGCAGGTGAACGGCGAGTGGTCAGGTGGGGACCCATCCTTGGAATCAGGGTGGACCGTGACCGAGTTCGTGCAGTCGGACGGTTCACGTCGGCGCGTCGTACACCCGGACGGTTTCGAACCGATCACGCAACTGGAATCAGCGAGGTTGGGGATCATTACCCCCGAGATGAAGCGTGTCGCGGAACGGGAACCGCACCTGACCCCGGAACAAGTCCGTGACGAAGTTGCTGCGGGCCGCATGGTGATTCCCGCCAACAAGGTGCATCTGGGGTATCAGCTTGATCCGATGTGTATCGGTCGGGCCAGCAAGACCAAGATCAACGCCAACATGGGCGCGTCTCCGGTGTCGTCGGATACGCAGGAGGAAGTTGAAAAGCTCAAGTGGGCATTGCGCTGGGGGGCCGACACGGTGATGGACCTGTCCACCGGCGGCGATCTCGACGCGACCCGTGAAGCGATCATCCGGGCTTCGACCGCGCCGATCGGGACGGTGCCCATCTACTCGATGATCATCGGACGCAAGATCGAAGACCTCGACAGGCAGATCATCCTGGACACGATCGAGCATCAGGCCAGGCAAGGCGTGGATTATTTCACGATCCATGCCGGCATCCTGAAGGAACACATCAAGCTGGCCAAACACCGATTGATCGGGTTGGTGTCGCGAGGCGGGTCGCTGCTGGCCAAGTGGATGCTGACCCACAACCAGGAAAATCCCATGAACACCGCGTGGGAGGACATCTGCGACATCATGCGTCGTTACGACGTGACGTTTTCAATCGGCGATGGATGTCGGCCCGGTGGTCTGGCGGACGCGTCGGACAAGATCCAGTTCGCCGAACTGATCGAGATCGGCCGACTGACCGAGCGGGCCTGGCGCAAGGGGGTGCAGGTGATGGTTGAAGGTCCGGGCCATGTGCCGTTGGATCAGATCGAATACAACATGAAGCTGGAACGTGCGGTCTGTCACGGGGCGCCATTCTATGTCCTCGGCCCGCTGGTCACGGATGTCTTCCCGGGTTACGACCACATCACCTCCTGCATCGGCGCGACCAACGCGGCGTATCACGGCGCTTCGATGCTTTGTTACGTCACGCCGAAGGAACACCTGGGCCTGCCGAAGAAAGACGATGTGAAGCAGGGATGCATCGCTTACAAGATCGCGGCTCACGCAGCCGACATCGCGCTGGGCATCCCCGGCTCACGGACCTGGGATGATCAGCTGACCAAGGCCCGGGCCGCGCTGAACTGGGAGAAACATTTCGAGCTGTCGTTCGACCCCGACACCGCCCGGGCGTATCACGACGAAGACCTTGACGTCGATACCGACTTCTGCGCCATGTGCGGCCACGACTGGTGCAGCGTCCGCATCAGCAAGGAGATTCAGGAATGGGCGTCCGGCAAAGCAGAAGGGTTTGAACGGGGTAAGCCCAAAAAGTCCGCGGCCTTGACCGAGGAGCAACGCCGGATTCTCGAACAGCGGGGCGTCTTGTCACCCGAGGAGATCCACAAGCTTGCACACAAAGGCAAGAAGGCCGCCTGCCACAGCGACCTGGTCGCCGATGCCGACGAAGCCAAGCGCGTTCAGCAAGAACAGCTGGTCCAACTCGATACACGCCCGGCTCACGGGTTAAGCAAGCAGGAGTCGGTGATCTGATCGTTCTGTTGCGTGGCCGGCAACCACGCAGAGTTTAACGTGTTCTTCATGGAGTTGTTTAGCCAATGTTCCAACACACGGTCCATTTCTGGTTACGTGCCGACCTGACCGATGACCAGCGCAAGCAGTTCATAGAGGCCTGTCGGGGGTTGGCTGAGAGTAACCATGTTCGCAAAGCCCGGGTCGGCTTGCCCGCCGGGACACCGCGCGACGTGGTGGACAACAGTTATGACGTGCAGCTGACCTGCTGGTTCGATTCCAAGGATGATCACGACCGGTACCAGTCGTCGGATGACACGGTGCACATGTCGTTCGTCGATCGATACAAAGACTACTGGACCCGCGTCCTGATTTATGACTCCATCGAGGCTTGACCTTGACTGGAGCAGAGCAGGCATGAAAGCACTTGAGATGGAGAAGCGTTACACGGGCTGGTGCGTTTCGCCCATCGGGCACATCCGCCTTTCGGCTGATGATCGAGGCCTGACCTCGCTCACTATCGACACATCGGCGCACACCGCCGAGGCAGATGCGGAACCCGAGACAGCCGGGGACGCGGATATTATTTATGATGCCATCGAACAGCTTCACGCTTATTTTGCCGGCCGATTGACATATTTCGATCTGCCGGTGAATCCTCATGGGACCGACTTCCAGCGTCGTGCTTGGCGTGAGCTTCAGCGCATCCCGTTCGGTGAGACGATGACCTATGGTGAGCAGGCGCGTCGGATGGATGATCCCAAAGCTTGTCGCGCGGTGGGGCGGGCCAACGGGGCTAATCCGATCCCGATCATTATTCCGTGTCATCGGGTGATCGGTGCTGATGGCAAACTGACCGGATTCAGCTCGGGGCTTTGGATCAAGCGTTGGCTGCTTGACCACGAAAACCGGCTGTTTCACTCATCCGCCGTGTCTTCGTGAGCATAAGGCCGTACTGACAACTCCGACGAGCCAGAGACTGGCTGGTTCCGGGATGTTGGCATTGCCCGGCGGGGGGTCTCCCGCGTTCCAGTTCCCCAGCACGATGTTCAGGTCGGCAATGCCGACGAAACCGTCACCGTTCGGGTCGCCGTCGATCAATGACCCGGCAGTGACCGACGTGTTCCAGTTGCTCAGCACGATGTTCAGGTCATCGATCCCGACAAAGCCGTCTTCGTTGAGGTCACCAGCGAGAAACGGCGGCGGGAACGGGGCAAAGCCGTAGACGTACAACTCATACATGCCGGTGATATCTGCTCCGGGTTTACCCGAAGCACGGACGTCAATGTAGTAAGTGCCGGAAGTCGGGAGGATCACGTCGATCAGGATGCTGTCGGTACTTTCGAACTGATCATCATTAATCGCAAACGGAGATGCCACCGGGTACGGGACCGGGGCGAGGGTTGAATCGACAATCTCGATGACCATGTCCACCGGGTCCGGGATCCGTGCCGGGTCGGTGTCGGCAACGACCTTGGAGATCGCCTCGATAGTGACGATCATCCCGGCCGGGGCGTCGAACTTGTACAGATCGAGTTCGAAGGGCACCGCCAGCGTGGCCCCGATGACCGCGCCTGCGAAGCCGGGAAACTCGGTCAGAGGTGTCAGGTCCAGCGGGTCCGGGTAATAAGGGTCGGGTGGGCCCATCTGCGTGTTGGGGACAAGAATCGG
>CAZJCN010000186.1:0-5458 GCA_964544195.1 uncultured Phycisphaeraceae bacterium
CCTTTACAGCAACGTCTGAATGACCCTGCTGACGGCTCGGCAACATCTCTTTCACAGGCGAATTGAATACGGGAACCAAGTTCATGAACGCTCCTCGCTATCGGCCATGTTCTGTTCACCCAACAGGGTGTAATGACCTCGCAGCCGCAATCGTTCCAGCAATTCTGCCGCTTGAGTAACCTCGGCAGGTGTTTTGAACTGTGCCAGCACCTGCCCGGCTTTACGGCTGGACATCGCGGCGAGATACGATACAACCTGCTCGATCTTCCCCTGCTGAATCAATGCCTGAAAAGCCTGTTTCGTCTGCTTGGCAGGTTGAGTCTGGTACAACGCCACGACCTGCTGGAAGTTTTCATCGCGGGTTTCTTCTTCCTGTTGTTTCACCCACTGTTCAAACTCGGCCCGTTGCTGATCCAGTTCAGCCAGTCGTCTGTCGTACTCGCGCTGGAAACGAGCCATCTCCTCCCGCAATGCTTCATTCTGCTGATTGTAAAACTTGAGCCGTTCCAGCGCGATCTCCTTGGCTTTGGTTTCCTGCTCAAGGCGCTGTTTTAAAGTCTGCGGACCATCAGCAATGCTTTCGAGGCGAACCTGCTGCTCCAGCATCTTCCGGTTCTCCTCTTCGATCTGCTCGGCTTGGGCCAATAAAGCCTTTTCCTGATCAATTGTTAACTTGAACGTCTCTACAACCTTTTCGATTCTTTCACGATTGATCCGTCCGTCGAGGTACATCCAGCCGACAAACCCGCCTGCCGCGAGCAGGTTGACCAGGACCAGACCAATAAAGACATGCCAGACCAGCCTCACATCGCACCCCCAATCATGGCCTGACGTGCATAACGGGTCACCGCCAATTCATCCAGTTCATTGGTTTCGCGTCGATTCTGTTCGTATTGCCATTGAGCCTCGTGTTTTTCCCGTAGCTTTTCGAGTGCTTTACGTTGTCGAGTTGCCTCCACCAACGCCTGGCGAGCCTGCTCGATCTGCTTTTCTAAAGAAGCGAGCCGAACCACAATCTGTCTGGCACGCGCCGCCGCATGGCCGGAATACCGGGCGAACTGGCCGACACGCGTCAGATCAACATGGCCCACCAGGCCGTCCGTCATTTCCTGTTTGGACTGACGGATGGTTTCCTGCATATCCCGGATCTGGTCAACGAGGATCATGCGAGTACGCAGGTGCTTGGCCAGATCACGCTGCCGCTGATCTTCGATCCGTCGGCGGTGTGCCAACAAAGTTTCGAATCGGAATCGGAATTTGGCCATGTCCATGCCTTTCGTTCAGGCCCGGCTCCGCCGGTACCACACTTGATCAATCAACGGGCCGCCGGCCCGACCGCCTGGCGAGGCCGGTTCTGGATCTGCTGGCGCGCTTGTTGTATCTGTTGCATCAAGGCCAGCAATTGCGATCTCGCCGCACCGAAGTCGGCAGCCCCAGTCACCTCGCCTCTCCCCTGCTGAAGCAACCGGTCTAACGCCGGCTTACACGCGATCGCGAGGTCGAAATCGGGATTGGAGCCGGGAGCGTATGCCCCGATATTCAATAAGTCTTCCACCTGCCTATAGCTGTGAATCAGTTTGAGTACTTCGCGACGGGCCGCCTGCTGATCCGGGCCGGTCACGTCATCCACGACACGGCTCACAGATGCCAATACGTCAACTGCCGGATAGTGCCCTTGCTGTGCAAGATCACGAGACAATTGAATATGTCCATCCAATATGCCCCTGCAGGCGTCGGAGATCGGTTCGTTGATGTCATCTCCCTCGACCAGCACCGAATACAGCCCCGTGATCGAACCTCTGCTCGTGCGGCCTGATCGTTCCAGCAAGGTCGGTAAAGCAGCAAACACGCTGGGGGGATACCCCTTCGTCGCGGGGGGCTCACCCGCTGCCAACCCGACCTGCCGTTGTGCCTGACAGAAGCGGGTCACCGAATCCATGATGAGCAGGACATCCAGTCCCTGGTCCCTGAAATACTCGGCAATTGCGGTTGCTATCGAGGCGGCCCGGATACGTATCAGAGCCGGCTGATCACTGGTTGCACAGACCACCACGCTGCGAGCCAGACCTTCCGGCCCGAGGATGTTGTCAATGAAGTCTCTGACTTCCCGGCCCCGTTCACCCACCAAGGCGATTACGCTGACATCCGCAGCGGTATGACGAGCCATCATGCCCAGAAGGGTGGACTTACCGACGCCGGGCGCGGCAAACACCCCAAGACGTTGTCCCCGACCGACGGTGACAAGCGTGTCGATGGCACGTATGCCGGTCGCCAAAGGCTGATTGATCAACGGCCGATCCAACGGGTCGATAGGTCTGGGTGTGATCGGCCTGAGCAGTGAATCTGCCAGTGGTCCCCGGCCGTCCATCGGACGACCCATCCCGTCAAGGATTCGACCTAATAAGGACTGGCCGACCCGGAGCATCGGCGTAAACTGGTCCGTGATCACCCGATCACCCCGCCGAACCCCTGTGGTGTCGCCCAAGGGCATCACAATCGCCTGTTCACAATCGAATCCGACGACCTCGCCCTCGAGTTTCGGTTTACGAGAATTTTTATCCACAATACGGACCATTGCCCCGATCGGCGCGGGCAGGTCGGCCACCCGCAGCGCAAGACCGCGCACTTCTGACACGGTACCGCGCAATTCCAGCGGGGCGGCCAGATCCAGAATCCGCAACTGTTCGCTGAGAACACTCATCGCCATAAACACCCTGCGAACGACGTGCCAGCTTGAAAGGCCCTCACGTCCCTGCCCGCCGTGAGGTCAATCATCAACAGGTTCCTGTCCAGCCTGGTCCGTGTCTGCAGCTTGGCTGGTCTCATTGAGTGCAGAATCCTCGTCCGATAAAGGTTGAGCCTGGGCCTCGCTATCGGGGGGGAGGATCAGATCGACGATCCGCTGCATCTGCTTTTCGATGGTGGCATCGATCTGACCCTGGCCGTACGTCACCACACAACCGCCTGACCCGACGTTCGGATCTTCCGCAAGATGGATATGCTCAAGATGGTCGAACTCCGCCATGAGCTGGGGCAGGGCTTCCGAAATGATCGGAAGGTCCGATGGATTGACCCTGACTGTCACGCTCATGGGCTTTAGCACGAGTGACAGGGCGGACGCCAGTTGATCCACCACCACGGAGCGGTCAACCTCAATCACCCGATGCACCAAACGCTCGGCAAATTTCAATGCAAATTCGAGCATCAACTGCCTGGCCTCGGTCAACATGCTACGGGTCTGCTCATCCCATTGAGAGATGACGTCGGACCAAGCTGCTTGTAACTGTGCCAACTGCTCACTTGCTTCCTTAAGAGCCTGTGCGTGCCCTTCACGGCGTCCCTCATTCAGCCCCGCCTCTAACCCGGCTATTTTCCCCTCCTCAAAACCGCCCTTTGCAGCATCTGCTAATATCTGCTTCGCCTTGCGTTCCGCATCGGTGATGATGGCAGCGGCCTTTTCCTCTGCCGCCATCCGGATGCGCTCCGCCTGTCGGCCGACATCGCCCAGATCCAGAACAATGGCGTCTTTGATGAACGGGGTCGCGTGGTTTGCCTTGATCACCGACATGACGAACCGCCTTTGGCCTGAAGCCTGCTAGTCGCTGAGTGTTTACACGATCATCTCGCCCGCACCGCCTCGACCGGAGATAATGATCTCCCCGGCATCTTCCAGCCGACGGACGATATCCACAATACGCTGCTGCGCCGCCTCCACGTCGCTCATCCTCACCGGCCCCATGTATTCCATGTCCTCCTTGATCATGGTCGCGGCACGCTCGGACATGTTCTTGAAGATCTTTTCCTTCAGTTCATCACTGGCGGCCTTGAGCGCCAATGCCAGCTCGTCGTTCTCGACCTCCTTGAGCACCGCCTGGATGCCCTTGTCGTCGACCAGATTGATATCCTCGAAGACGAACATCAGCCGCCTGATTTCCTCGACCAGGTCCGGGTCCTCGGCTTCGAGTCCTTCCATGATGCTCTTTTCCGTGGTCCGGTCGACCAGGTTCAACATTTCGGCCACAGTCTCGACGCCGCCGATCTTCTCGAAATTCTGATTGAGCATGTTGGCCAGTCGTGTCTCCAACCCCTGTTCAACCTCGGCGATCACCTCCGGGTTGGTCTGTTCCATGTTGGCTACACGCTTGACGACCTCGATCTGTTTTGGGCCGGGCAAGCCGGCAAGAATTTCCGATGCCTTGTGATGGGCCATGTGACTGACAATCAATGCGATCGTCTGCGGATGTTCATCCTGGATAAAAGTCAACAGGTTCTGAGTCTCAGCCTTTTGAAGGAAAGCGAAAGGCGTTCTGCGCACCTGCTGGCTGATCTGCCCGATGATACGTTCCGCATCCTTGGGGTCCAGACTCTTCATTAATAGGGCGCGGGCATATTCCAAGCCACCCTCACGCGCCCAATTCTGAGCCACCGCTAATTCGTAAAACTCCTTCAGGACGGAGTCGCGCACCTCCTGAGGCACGCTGTGCGTACTCGCCAGCTCACGGGTGATTTCCTCAACTGTTTTTGGATTCAGCTTGCTGAGGATCAGGGAGGCCGCTTCCTGGTCCAGAGCCAGCAGCAACACCGCGGCTTTCTGTACGCCACTCATCTCCTCGAGCATCTGGCTGGTACCGGCTTCCGTTGTTGGGGGCATAGCGTCCTACCGTTCTGTAGGGTTATTGGTTGGGAGACACCCACTTACCGAGAAGGCGACTGGCTTCCGCTGGATCGGCCCGCACCAGGTCGCCGATCTGCTCCGCAATCCGACGGGCCCTAAGTTCCTCTTCATCAAGCTCGACCCCGGTCAACGAGGCCTCCGATTCTTCGGCTTCACCGATCAACTCCTCATCGGAAGGCAGCGAAGGTGGCACCCCGGCTAGTTCCTCCACCGAGGGCAGTGATTCCGGCCGGGTCGCGTTCCGATAGACTTTCAACATCAAACCGAGACTCGCCAAAGCCAACAAGGACAAACCGGCAGGCCCGCCCCAGCCGCCATCCAATAACTTGCCGACGGTCGAACCGGTACCCGCAACCATCGCAGAGGGCACGTCCGGAACCATGTCGGCCCTGACAACTCCCTGAACATTGGCGAGCGTTAAAACCTGAACCTTCTGCTCAATTTTGGGAAGTTCGGCCTGTACCAAGGCATCAATCGAAGCACTGTCCGGCTCGCCTTCCGCATCCGGATTGAGCTGTTTGTACAAATTGACGAAGAAACTTCGAGGCACATTGATCGCCACGTTGATCTGTTTGATCTGGTGCCCGGTATGAATCGTGTCCTGTTCCAGCACGATAGGCTTGGAATCATAAAACTCAGTCTGGATACGGTTTTCGGTTTCTTCCGTACCGGAACCTCCCGATCCATTGATAGATAAACCTGTATTCGAACGTGGCCCGGGTTCGCCGGCATTGGCGATGTTGCGTCGGCTGCGTTCTTCGTTCTGCTCGCTGCGGATCAGTT
>CAZJCN010000187.1:0-5413 GCA_964544195.1 uncultured Phycisphaeraceae bacterium
AAATGCTGGTTGACGTTTGAAGGCGGTCGGCAGAACGAGCCGTGCCTGTGGAAGATGGCGACACGCTTCCCCGGCGTGATGTTTGATATCCGGCAGGCCAGCGTCCAAAAAGACATCGGCATCATGGCGGTTCTGTTTGAGGGGGACGAAGACGAGGTGTTGGCCGCCCAGGAATATCTGCGCGAGCAGGGGGTCCGGGTGGACCCGGTTGAAGGGGGCAGCAACGTCGTCGGGTAAGGCCGGCAGAAAGCCAGGCAGGCCATCCACCCATAGGCCATCACGATGGAATAGTTCCGCGAACGCAAGCTTGATGAACGGGCGCGGACAGATGGATTGATATGACATGAACCAGGATCTGGAACGCTACCATCGACAGATGTTGTTGCCCGGCTTCGGTGAAGAGGGTCAACGTCGTCTGCTTGACGCCAAAGTGTTGGTCATCGGTTGCGGCGCGCTGGGGACGGTGATCGCCAACATGCTCGCTCGTGCCGGGGTGGGGCGGCTGATTATCGTTGACCGTGATTTTATTGAGATCACCAACCTGCAGCGTCAGGTGTTGTTCGATGAAGCGGATGTTGCCGAGGCGATCCCCAAGGCCGAGGCCGCCAAGCGAAAGATCGCGAAGATCAATTCGCAGGTCAACGTGGAAGCGATTGTCGATGACGTCAACCACACCAACATCGAGCGTTTTGCCGCCGCATTGCCTGGGATCGGCAAGGTCGATCTGATCATGGATGGCGTGGACAACTTCGAAACCCGCTACCTGGCTAATGATGTGGCGGTCAAGCACGGCATCCCCTACGTCTATGGCGGAGCGGTCGGGACGGTCGGCGCCGCTTACGCGATCCTGCCGCACACGGCTCCACCGGGACAGGTCGGTGACACCCCGTGGGAAAAGGCCGGGAAAGCCACGCCCTGTCTGCGGTGTATCTTCGAACAGGCCCCGCCGCCGGGCGTCAACCCGACCTGTGATACCGCCGGCGTGATCGGCCCGGCCGTGTCCATCGTGGCCAACTACCAGACGGCCGAAGCCCTGAAGATCCTTACGGGCAATCTCGATGTGGTCTGTCCGACCATGCTCAACCTGGACCTGTGGGCCAATACGATCCGTCAGTTCAAGGTGGCACGGGCCTACGATGTCGGTGACTGCGAGTGCTGTAAGAAACGCCGGTTCGAGTTCCTGGACGGCAAGTACGGCAGTTCCACGACGACCCTGTGCGGACGTAACGCGGTCCAATTGACGCAGAAATCCAACGGGCAGAAGCTTGACTTCAACGAGATCGCCAAGCGGCTTGAATCGCACGGAAAGGTCACGGCCAACAAGTTCATGCTCCGGGCCGAGATCACTGACAACGGCGAGCCATACGAGCTGACACTGTTCAGCGACGGTCGGGCTATCGTCAAGGGGACCAAGCACGCCAACGTGGCCAAGGGGATCTACGCGAAGTATGTCGGCGCGTAGCGTCGTAGTGGGGGATCACCAGCATCAGCCGGGAGGCACTCATGGCGATCGACCGGACCGTATTGCACAGCTATCACTTCGGCCTGCATTTCCTCAAGGATCTGCTTCAGGATATCCCGGAGGACAAGCTGACTCATCAACCCCATCCGGGAATGAATCATCCGGTGTGGATTCTCGGGCACCTTGTGACCACCATGGGCTTTGCATCCATGCTGGCCAAGGCGTCGTACCAGCCGCCGCAAGGCTACCAGGAGTTGTTCGGCATGAAGTCGGAGCCGGTCGGTGATGCCGGTCAATACCCGGCCATGTCAGAACTGCTTGCGGAACTGGATAAAGCGGTCGCCGAGGTGGCGCCCGCGCTGACGAACATCGACGAAGAGGCACTTCGGTCACACATGCCCGAGGATGGATTGCGGGATCTGTTGCCGACGGTCGGGGACGGGTTGACGTTTATCCTCAACGGCCACCTATGGATGCACATCGGCCAGCTTTCCGCATGGCGCCGTGCTTGTGGGATGCCGCCTAAGTTTTGATCCCTCATGTATCACTTACCCGGAGCAGAGTGATGTCCACGGTTATTGACGGCCTGCTTTTTGCTTGGAAAAAGAATCTCGACTACGGCACAAAACTCGTTGCTGATCTGGATGATGAGCAGATGGCGATCCAGCCCGCCCCGGGTATGAATCACCCGGCATGGGTGTTCAGCCACCTCAATGCGTACCTGCCTGTTATCGTGTGTGTCATCCAGGGCGAGCCTTTCGATGATCCGAAGGACCATCCGTTCGGCATGCAGAGCAAACCCTTGACCAAGCGGTCGGTTTATCCGCCCAAGGATGAACTGATGTCAACGTTTATCACGGGTCATGAGCGTGTCGAACAGGTGCTTCGGGAGGCTGGGGATACTGCGTTGGATCAACCGGTCACTTTGCCGCGATGGAAAGAGGTGATGCCTGTAGCCGGGATCGCGCTGCCGTACCTGATGCTTGTTCACGAAAACACACACTTCGGGCAGATCAGTGCCTGGCGTCGTGTGCAGGGGTTGCCGAGTGTATGAGTGAATCGATGATCTATTTCGATAACGCCGCGACCAGCTTTCCCAAGGCACCGGGGGTCGGGGAGGCCATGGCCCGGTTTATTGCCGAAGCCGCGGCAAACCCCGGCCGGGCGGGACACCGCATGGCGGTGGCTGCGGAGCAGATGCTGGACGACGTCCGGCTGAAACTGGCCCGGCTTTTCGAGGCGGACGAGCCGCGGCGGATGGTCTTCACGCTCAACGCGACCGACGCACTGAACATGGCGATCAAGGGCGTCCTCGGGGCCGGCAACGGGGCACACGTCATCACGACCGAGCTGGAACATAACTCCGTCAGCCGACCGCTCCAGGCGATGGCCGACCGAGGCGCAATCGAGTTGACCCGTATTCCCTTCGATGAGGCCGGCTTCATCGATCCGGAGGACATCCGCAAGGCGATCCGTCCCAACACCCGCCTGATCGTCATGACTCACGCCTCCAATGTATTGGGCACGATCCAGGATGCGACCGCGGTGGGGGCCATCGCTCGCGAACATGACGTTCTGTTCTGCCTCGATGCGGCGCAGACGGCCGGCGTACTGCCTATCTCGGTCAAGAAGATGCAGATCGATCTGCTGGCTCTGCCCGGACACAAGTCATTGTTAGGCCCGACCGGGACGGGTGTGCTGTATGTCGGCGAACGCTGTCCCGCGTCGTCTCTCATCGTGGACAGCCCGGATCGGTTCAATCCTTGGCGGGAGGGGGGGACCGGCGGGGACAGCTCCACACCGACACAGCCCGCCGAGTTTCCGCATTACCTCGAAGGGGGGACGCCGAACACCGTGGGCATCGCGGGCCTGGCGGCCGGCATCGACTATGTCAATCAGCACGGGATGGATGCCACGCTCAGGCATGAGCAAGCCATGGTTCAAACCATCATTGACCGTTTTAAGGAAGACGAACGATTTATCATTTATGGCACGCGCGATGCCTCCAGGCGGGTCGGCACGGTGTCCTTGAACATTCAGGGGTTCGATGCACCCGACGTCGGATCGATTCTGGATGACAGCTTCAATATCGCGGTTCGTCCGGGACTGCACTGTGCGCCGTACACCCACCGTCGTCTTGGCACGTTCCCCGATGGGGCGGTCCGGATCAGCCCCGGGCCGTTCAATACCGACGAACACCTTGATCAACTGCTTGATGCGTTGGACCAGATCGCCGGCTGACAGGTCGACCATTCTCACCCGTAACTGCAAGCGCGGTTGTGCCGCATCACCGGGCGACGTTGCATCCTGCGCCGATTCGTGTAGAGTCCCGCATGTCCGATGATGGACGTGCAAAGGACACCCACCATGACTGATACAACTGCTGGCAAGACCCGGATCGAAAAAGACTCGATGGGCGAGATGCCTGTTCCTGCAGACGCCTTGTACGGCGCTTCGACCGCCCGTGCCGTGGCCAACTTTCCGATCGCCAATCGGCCGTTATCCCCGGCGGTGATCCATGCGTTCGGCCATCTGAAAGCCGCCTGCGCCCAGGCCAACAAGGACTTGGGCAAGCTCGAACCCCGGCTGGCGGACGCGATCATCGACGCGGCCAACGAGGTCGCTGAAGGTCGGTACGACGCCCACTTCCCGGTGGACGTTTACCAGACCGGCTCCGGAACCAGCACCAACATGAACGCCAACGAGGTCATCGCGACGGTGGCCAACCAGAAGCTGGGTTTGGGAGCGACGACCAAAGCGGAAGGAGGCGTTCATCCCAACGATCACGTCAATATGGGGCAGTCGAGCAATGACACCTTCCCCACAGCCATGCACATCGCCGGGGCGCTGGCACTGACCCAGCAGCTCGACCCGGCCCTGAAGCGATTGCACGCTGAACTTCAAGCCAAGGCCGAGCAATGGGACAACATCGTCAAGGTCGGCCGAACGCACCTGATGGACGCCACGCCGATCCGTGTCGGTCAGGTGTTGGGGGGCTACGCTCACCAGGTCAAGATGGCGCGTGACCGTGCCGGTTGGGCCACGAAAGAAATGCTCGTGAACATGCCGATCGGCGGCACCGCGGTCGGGACCGGGATCAATACATTTACCGGCTTTGCGGAAAAGGTCTGTGCCGTATTGTCCGAACGGCTCGGGGTCACCTTCCATGAGGCGGCCAACCACCCTGAAGCGCAGGCTGCCAAGGATTCGTTCGTGTCTGCTCATGGCCATCTCAAAACCGTGGCCGTCAGCCTGTCCAAGATCGCCAATGACATCCGTCACCTCGGCTCCGGGCCGCGCTGCGGCATCGGCGAACTGATCCTTCCAGCCATCCAGCCCGGGTCCTCCATCATGCCCGGCAAGGTCAATCCCGTGATCTGCGAGTCCGTGATCCAGGTTGCCTGTCGGGTCATCGGCAACGACGCGACCATCACGCTGGGTGGAGCCGGCGGCATCGGGTCTATCTTCGAACTGAACGTCGCCATGCCCGTCATGATCGATGCGTTCCTCGAGTCGGTAACCTTGTTGGCGAACGTCAGCAATGTCTTCGTCGACAAGCTGCTGGTCGGATTGGAGGTCAACGAGAAGCGATGTGCCGAGTTGTTGGATGCGTCGCTGATGACCATTACCGCGTTGGCGCCGGAGATCGGCTACGACAAGTGCGCTCAGCTTGCCAAGCAGGCTCATAACGAGGGCAAGACGATCAAGCAGTTGGTCAGCGAGCTGAACCTCATGCCTCCCGAGCGTCTCAACGAGCTGATGGACTACGACCGGATGACCCGTCCCGGCTGATCCGGGTATCCATCGGGCGGGCTGATGACGAGCGAGCCGGTGCTATAATGTCCCGCTTATGCCCGCAGGCTGTGATTATGACATCGTGGTGATCGGCGGCGGACACGCCGGGGCCGAGGCGGCTTGGGCCGCGGCGAATATGCTGCGCGCCGAGTTCGA
>CAZJCN010000188.1:0-5378 GCA_964544195.1 uncultured Phycisphaeraceae bacterium
GTGTACAAGCGTCTTGGCCGATGCCTGATCGCCGTGTCGGAAGGCATCCATGACGAGGAGGGCACGCCAATCGCAACCAAGCTCGCAGCCAACGTCGAGAAGGACGCACACGGCAACGTGCAGCTTTCCGGCACCGGGGCGCTGGGTGATTATCTCGCCGAATTGCTCAAGTCTCACCTCGGCCGTAAGACCCGTGTCCGAGCGGATACGTTCGGCTACCTGCAACGTTGTTTCGCCGGGTGTGTGTCTACCACTGATGCTTCCGAAGCAAGGATGGCAGGTCGCAAGGCTGCGGAACTCGCCCTCGCCGGGGAGCGGGACGGCTCGGTCGCCATCCAGCGTGTCACCGATACGAAGTACCAGGTTGAATACAAGCGCATCGAACTGACCGACGTCGCAGCAAAAACCCGCACCCTAGATCCACGGTTCATCCGCAACGGCAACAATATCGATGTCAGCTATCGCGATTACCTTGCCCCGATCGTCGGTGAGCTGCCCGTTGTCGAAACGCTCCGTGGTGCCTGATCGTTTCCGTATTTTTGTTATTAAACACCCGTGCTGTGAAGCAGTGCGGGTATTTTTTCTGTCCTCCAAGGGCTGGTGATTAACGGCGCAGTATGCTCACGGCATCACGTGTGACGATGATTTCAATCCCATCGGGGAATTGAAAAACGCGTGATCCGCCCCGCCGATCGGCAACCGCTCGAACCACACGGTCCATGTTTGGGGCTGACAGTTTATCTTGACCTGCGCCCAGTTTCACCAAAAGCCTTCTCAACAACTCTGACAGGACCACTCGTTCCATGGCCCGACAGGCTGGGCGTGGTAATTCATAACCCTGAGGAACCAGAACGACATGGGCCTCGGCTTCTTGGACCGCGGCATCGATCACGCGCTGCATGCTCTGCAGATATTCAGCCAACCGTGTGGCACGCTTGCCGGCATGAGGCCGCATCGCTTCCAGCACGGGCAGCACTTCGGCGCGTAACCGTGCTCGCCAGCGCGTGGTGTCGGCGTTCGTATGATCTGTCCGCCAATCTTGTTTCAGCCTTTGCAGATAGTCCACTACCTCGGCACGCGTCACCGTCAGCATCGGACGGATGATGATCGGGCTGCAGGCGTTTGGGTTGATACCCGGCTGATCGAAATAACTAGAATTATTTCCGGGTGCGGACAGCATCTGCTCATGATCTGTCAACGAGGGGGGGGTGACACCTGTGGTTCGGTACCGGATGCCTGACAGTCCCTTTAACGCTGTGCCTCGCACCAGACGCATCAGCAGGGTTTCAAGCTGGTCGTCGCCGTGATGCGCGGTTGCGATAAACGAAGCCCTGCAATCACAGGCTAATTCTTTCAAAGCCAGATAGCGTTGGTTGCGGGCCCAGTTTTCGACGTTGCCTTGCACACCAGCCGGGTCCAAGTCTTTTCGCAGACAAGGCAAACCCAGTTGGCTGGACAGGCTCGCTACGAATCGGGCGTCCTGCTCCGCATCCTCGCCTCGCAGGTGGTGCTGAACATGACTGACGGTGACACTCAACCGCCACCGACGACGATCTTTGATCGCATGGATCGCACGCAGCAGGGCCACCGAATCCGCACCGCCACTGACCGCCACCAGTACATGCGCCCCTTCCGGCACCCCGCACTTACGACGAAGGCACCGGGCGACGGCTTTAACCACGGGGTGGAAGTGCGCCGCGGTCGCAGCGATATCAGGTTGGGTCTTGGCTTGACTCATCAGTCGTCGGTTCAGCCTCGTCCACGAGCCAGTCGATCCGTTCACCGCACTCGGGGCAATGGATTTCATCCTGGATGCTGTTTAGATCATATCCGCACCCGAAGCAGCGGTGTTGCTTCAGGCACCGTAATGCTCGGATATATCGGCTCGTGGTTTTATAGGTGAAAACGCCATAAATACCGGCCAGAACGATAGCGAACAGGCTGACGGCCGGATCACCGAGCGGATTGGCCATGCCTGCAAAACCAAGGAGCGGAACCTGCGTACCGAAAATCAGCCAGACCCCGATGACCGTCAGCAGTCGTGTCGGCCGTCCGGTGGAGTTTCGGTAAGCATGGCCCTGTGCGTAAATCTGGCCCAGAGGGTCGATCGTGGCGTGTTGGCTGACAGGCCCCCCACACGACTGGCAGAAGTGTGAGATCGGGTCCGTTGGCTCCATACAGTGCGGGCAGAGCATCTGTTCGAAATCTGCGCAATCGGATGCGGTGTTCGGCTTGGATATGGTCATGGGTCCGACCCCTGTGCTTATGATAGCCCTTATCCGACGCCCGGGCCGATTTTCCGATGATCGCATCAGGTGGGTTCGATCGGTACACTTACGGCAGTCTGATGTCCTGAATCACGGAGAAACCACGTGTCATCCGACCCCGTCCAACCCGCAGCAACGGCTGTGACCGAGATCGCGGTCAATCTGGACGACGTGACCGGCGAGGTGGTGGGGGATGCTGTGCGAACACTGCTTCAGGCCGGGGCGCTGGATGTCTGGACGATGCCGATTCAGATGAAAAAGCAACGCCCCGGGGTGATGCTGGCGTTGTTATGTGACACCGATCGGCGTGACGAGTTTGCCCGCATGGTCATCAGCCTGACGGGCAGCTTCGGTGTGCGTTTCCGGGAATGGGGCCGACTGGTTCTGGATCGGCGACACGTTGCGATGGACACACGCTATGGGAAGGTACGGATCAAGGTTGGTGAATTGGACGGCCGACTGCTCGTGGCCCGGCCGGAGTTCGATGACGTCAAGCGATTGGCGCAGGAAGCAGGTGTTCCGGTCCGGGACGTGATGGACGCGGCACAAGCCGCCGCAGATCATCTGCGGAGGGATGCGGAATGACTCCAATTCCTTCATTGGCACTGGATCTTTCCGAGCTGTCTCCGATCGCCAATGTCGCGATCCCTTTTCTGGGTGTATTGCTGATCACGTTGGGGATGTTGATGGGGGTCCGCAAGCGCCGTCGGCTCTCAGCCATGCGGGGTACTGCCCGCGACCAGGTCGAGGAGCTGAAGCAAAGGCACGCAGTCAGAGGCGATCTGGAACAACTCATGACTGAAGTGGAGCAGTTAGCCAAACGCTTTGCAGCTCAACTGGATGCTAAAGCCGCTCGGCTCGAGCGACTGATCGACGAGGCGGAAACCAGGATCACGGAATTAAAGCAGTTGGAAGAAGCCCGACGTGCCACATTGAGCCTTCAAAAAGCGGCGGCACCCGAACACTCCACCGGCACGAACGAAACGGTACCGTCGCCATCCGAAGCAGCCCCTTCTCCCCCCAAGCCCCCTGACGATACTTTGAAACAACAGGTTTGTGCATTGGCGGATCAGGGATTGGACCCGATCGAGATTGCCCGACAACTCAATGAACACGTCGGCAAGATCGAACTCATCCTGGCATTGCGCAAGGCGTGATCAGCCAACAATGGCCGACAAATGATCAACGACAGGTGTGGCTTCCCCGCAACCACACGGTGTTTCATAATTATTGTTGTTGGCTGCTATGGTCAGAGTTCACATGCGATCCGGCCGTCCAGCTGCTTTGCCCTGATCCGGCTCCATCGTTACAGTGCGGCGCAGATTAGGAGATCATGCTATGTTCAAAGGCGCTTTCACCGCGTTGGTGACCCCGTTTCGTAATGGCCAGGTCGATTACGACCGGCTCAAGAGCAACGTGTCGTTTCAGATCAGCGAAGGAATCGACGGGTTGGTCCCCGTTGGGACGACCGGTGAATCCCCGACGCTATCACATGACGAGCACGATAAGGTCATCGAAGCGGTCGTCGAGGCGGCTGACGGGAAAGTGCCTGTGATCGCCGGCACCGGGTCCAACGCCACCGATGAGGCATTGCGGCTGACCCAACATGCCAAGGAAGCCGGCGTCACCGCGTCCCTTCAGGTCAATCCCTATTACAACAAACCTACTCAGGAAGGACTCTATCGCCACTTCATGACCATCGCGGACCGGGTTGATCTGCCGATGGTGCTTTACAACATCCCCGGCCGTTGCGGCGTCGGACTCACGGCCGACACGATCGCTCGACTGGCGCAACATCCCAACATCGTCGGTATCAAGGAGGCGACCGGGTCGTTGGATATGGCCAGCGAAATCGCCCAGCGATGCGACTCCGAAAGGTTTACCATTCTCTCCGGTGACGACAGCCTGACACTTCCGCTTGCATCTGTGGGTGGCCATGGTGTCATCAGTGTGTTGTCGAACCTGGTCCCGGCCCGGATCAAAGCCCTGACCGACGCGATCCTGTCCGGCGACTTCCCACGGGCACGCACACTACACCTTGATCTGTTCCCGCTTTGCAAAGCCATGTTCATCGAGACCAACCCCATCCCGATCAAGACCGCGATGATGCTCAACGGCATGGATACCGGCGAGCTGCGCTTGCCGATGTGTGAGATGGCGGACCAAAACCGCGCTGCACTCGAAGCGGTCTTGAAGAAACACCGCATCCTTCAGCCGGTAGGGCAGTGACCCTCGCCCACGCATATGAGGCCGATGTTGGTCGTCACCCGGCCAATCTGATCTGCATATTATGCGCTTCGGCGACCGCCTCGTTGGTCAGCTTGCCGTCCTTGCAGTTCAGCGCGGTACGGAATGCCTGATCCTCACGAATGAGCTTGTCAATGCCGTGTTTGGCGAGTCGCAGGACGTACGGTTGCGTCGCGTGACACAGGGCCTGCGTGCTGGTACGTCCGACAGCACCGGGCATGTTGGCCACGCAGTAATGCACGACGCCATCGACGATATAAGTCGGTTTGCTGTGTGTTGTCGGCTTGGTCGTCTCGACGCAGCCGCCCTGATCCACGCCCACATCCACAATGACCGCTCCGGGCTTCATCGTCCTGAGCATTTCTTTCGTGATCAACCTCGGCGCACGAGCACCGGGGATCAGGACCGCCCCGATGACCAGGTCCGCCAATGGCAGGTGGTCGCGTATTGTGTGCGGGTCGGAGTATTCCGTAAACACGTTGGCTGGCATGACATCGTCGAGATAGCGCAGTCGGTCCAGATTGATATCCACGATCGTGACCCGCGCCCCCAGGCCCGCCGCCAATTTCGCGGCCTGTGTCCCCACGACACCTCCACCGAGCACCAGCACATTGCCCGGCTCCACCCCCGGGACTCCGCCCAGCAGGATCCCCCGGCCCTCCATCGGTTTTTCAAGATACTTGGCGCCTTCCTGAACGCTCATCCGTCCGGCGACTTCGCTCATCGGGGTCAGCAGCGGCAACCGGCCGTGTTGATCTGTGAGCGTTTCGTAAGCCACCGCCGCGATCCCGGCATCCAGACAAGCCTCGGTCAGTTCCCGGCTGGCGGCAAAGTGGAAGTAGGTGAATACCGTCTGCCCTCGAC
>CAZJCN010000189.1:0-5371 GCA_964544195.1 uncultured Phycisphaeraceae bacterium
GGCCGATATGACAGGCAGGCCAGGGTTTGCTCACGGCTTCCCCGGACGGAGGCCGCGCCCGGCTGGTGTCGGTATTTATACCGACACTCTGGAACCGCACGGAGGCCCAGCCATGCCGATCCGATTCCGTTGTCAGGACTGCCGATCACGCGTCAAAGTGCCGGAAGGCTCGCAAGGCAAGCAGGTGCGATGCCCGCGCTGCGGCCGTGTCCAGACAGTGCCGAAACACTCTCAGCACGGTAACGATCCGGTGGCGGACGGCCGGACCGTGCACACCCTTGTCGGCTCCATCCATAAGGCCCCGAAACGCAAAGAAGCACTCGTCGGCGCTGGGGCCGGTGCCAACGGAAACGGCCATGACCGTTACGCTCTGTCTGGCGGCGGCGTCCCCGGCGGGCTTGACCTGTCTAATGGTGATGACTGGCAGACACCTCACCCGGACCACCGTTCCATGAGCCGGAAGGAACGAAGACGCCTTCGGGCCGAGGCTCGCCGAATTGAACGGGAACAACAGGCCCAATCCACAAAGGGGCACAACGGCAACCAGCCGGACCAGGACGTAGTGGAAGATTCGCGCCGTCGTGTTGCAGAACTCTTTGCGTCGTCAAGCCACAAAACCGACAAGCAAAGAGCCGAACATTCTCAGCAGCCGGTGGTGGACAGGCCAGACAGCCAATCCGCCCCGGTAACAGAAAACAAGATCAAACGTCCCGAACCGATCGCATTTTCTCCCGGCAAACCCGACGTAGTGCAATCCACCGACGTGGAAAGTACACCAAAGGAGCATAGCGCGGACCAAATCAATAAATCCGCTGAACAACAGGGGCGGACGAGCACGTCCCCCGTTGAACACCTGACACTCGACCTGACACAGGAACCATATCCGTTTCTTCGTGTGATTCCGTGGGTGTTGCGAGTGCTGGCGTTGATGTTGATCGGCCCGGCTTTCAAGGCCATGCTCGTTGCGGACGCACAAGGATTCAGCGGGGTTGTCTGCTTCCTCGTTCTGTTGATGGGTCTCGCTCTGGTGCTGGTGACGTGGACGGTAGGCGAGATCGCCACGGCTGTGCGCGACATCGCCCTGCGCAAAGCCGCCGGCTGACCCATGAGCGTTACGATCCGGCGAGCGCACATTGTGGCGTCGACACCCCGGTTTTATGATGGCGCTGCATGAATCAAGCGCCTGATGTCATTCTCAACAAGGAATCAGCCGGACGTCTTTCTTGGGCCGTTCCGCTTGTTCTGGCTGTCGCAGGCATCCTTGTTTACCTCAACGCTTTGCCGGCTCCGTTTGTCCTGGACGATCAGCCCTGGATTCTGCTCAACCCGCGCATACGTGATCTAGGCAACTTCATAGAGATTCTTACTGCAACGAACAGACCCGTCCTTGAGCTTACGTTGGCCCTGAATTACGCCATCGGGGGGAACAACCCGGCGGTATATCACGCCACCAATATTGCAATCCATGTGCCTGCCGGGTTCGTCTTGTATGGTCTTGTCCGTCGCACGCTGCTGCTGCCCGTCTTTCAGGAGCGATTCAAACGATCAGCCATCGGTCTGGCCGCCACGATCTCGTTGCTCTGGCTTGTTCACCCCATGAATACACAAGCCGTGACTTACACCATCCAGCGAGGTGAATCGTTGATGGGGCTGTGCTACCTGCTCACGATTTACGGCCTGGCGCGCTACGCTACAAGCAAAAATCTGCTGTGGGCTGTGATCGCAGTCGTCGCCTGTTGGATCGGTGCCGGCGTCAAGGAGGTGATCGCCACGGCTCCGTTGCTTGCGCTGCTGTATGACCATACTTTCCTGCAATCCTCCTGGAAGCAGATTATCCGTCAGCGCGGATGGTTTTACCTGGCCTTGTGTCTGATGTGGGTGCCTTTGGCGTGGATGCTGTCGCGGGGGCTGGGCGGCAACGATACTTCCGCCGGACTTGGGATGCAGGAGCAGATGCTCTCGCCTTTGACGTACCTGTTATCACAGCCCCAGATCATCCTTGAAATCTATCTCCGCAAGGTATTCTGGCCTGTCCCGTTGGTTTTCGACTACGCTTGGGTTCCCGCCATCCCGGAAGATACCCCGCCCGATCAATGGTGGGCATTGTTTCTACAGAACGTACTCTGGCAGGGTGTGTTGCTTTCCTTCCTGTTCGTGCTTTCCTGGATCGGGGTCGCACGGCGGGCATGGTGGGGGTTTACAGGCATCGCTTTTTTCCTGATTCTGGCCCCGGCCTCCAGTTTCATGCCCATCGCGGACCTGGCTGTCGAGCACCGGATGTATCTCCCGCTGATCCCGGTCATCATTCTGGTCGTTGTCGGCGTTCACTGGATTCTTGATAAATGTGTCCCAGCAAGGAGCACAGTGTTCGGGTCGTTACTGGCTTTGATTGCCGCATGTTCTTTGGGTTTGCAGACCGTAGCAAGGAACTATGACTACCAATCACGCATCACCTTGTGGAGCAGTGTTGTTGAAGCACGCCCGAACAACGCCCGAGCCTGGCACAACCTCGCGGTGGCATTGAATGAGGAGGGGCATTGGGATCAGGCCATCGCATGTTACGAGAAGGTTCTGGAGATCATCCCGACTTTCAGCGAGGCCCACTACGGCCTGGGCACGATTCATCTCGAACACGGCAACTACGACTCTGCCATCCATCACCTACGCCTTGCAATTCAACAACGCCCTGAAGACGCGGCCTACCACGCCCAACTCGGGAAAGCATTGATGCTGGACCTGCAACTCGACGAGGCCGACGCCACGTTACAACACGCCATCGAGTTGAACCCGGATTATGGACGGGCTTACGAATATCTTGGCCTGCTTAGGTTGGCACAGAAGAAGCCGGAAGAAGCCGTGGAATGGTTCCGTCGGGGCATCGAACATGACCCGACACTATTGAGTAACTACCACAACCTGACGACCACACTGGCCGGCCTGGGTCGGTACACGGAAGCTGTGGAAGTCATTGAAAAGGCCATCCGGCTGGCAGCCGATCTCAATATCTCCCAGCAGGATCTCGAGAGCCTTAAGAGCCGGCTCAACCGTTACCGGCAGCAAGCCGATCAAGCACCTGCCGGGCCGTGACGCGGACCAGCTCAGGCTGTGTTATATCGTCAGCAAGCTGCTGAACCTTCTCCTGAAGTGTTCGATCACTCGAAAATGCATTACTGTTGCTAAGCGCGATCAGGGCGTTTCGCTTGAGCATGTCCAGTTTGATGCGTTTCAAAGCCGATCCTTGAAACGCCGAGCGACGATCGTCTTCGGTCCAGTCGAGAATGTCCGACAGGCTGATCCCGGGTGCCGGGGGGCGGGGGGTGTAATCGGGATGATGGTCGTCGGTCAGTGGGGCGCTGAATCTCCCGGGCGTCCGGGTTAACGCATCATCATTCAGAGTGCCGCTTATTTCGTTGGCCCGTCCCCGGTTGTGAGGACAGACCTCCTGGCAAACATCACAACCGGCAATCCAATCCCCCATCATGGGCTGTAGATCCGGGTCAATGGGGCTGCGGTGTTCTATCGTCAGGTAGCTGATGCATCGGCTGGCATCCACGGCGCGTGGACCTGAACTGCTGATGCATTGGGTCGGGCAGGCGTCGATGCAGCGCGTGCAGGTCCCGCAATGGTCAGGTTCGGGCAGGTCGGGGCAGGGGGCATCCTCTTCCACGAGCTTGAGCGTCGTCACGATCGTGCCCAGCAACAGGTAGGAACCGATCCGTGGGTGGATCAGCAACGTATGCTTGCCGATCCAACCCAGCCCGGCCCGAGCGGCATGTTCCCGTTCCAGAATCGGTGCGGTATCGACAGTACACCTGTAATGCTCATCCGGATACGCTTCTTTCAGGCGGTCGGCCAGCTTGTGCAACCGCTTCTTGATGATCTTGTGGTAGTCCCGACCAAACGCGTAGCGGGCTATTCGGCCATGCGGAGGACGTCCCTCGGGCACACTGTCGGTCTGGACGTGATGCCTGTCCGCCACGCAGATCACCGACTCGGCCCCGGCCAGCAGCCTGTCCGGGTCCAATCGGACCTCCAAATGGTCCGCCAGGTAAGCCATCTCCCCGTGAGAGCCTCCGGCGATCCATGCCCGGACCATCTCAGCGTGTCGACTCGGCTTGGCTGGTGAGATCCCCGCTAAGGCAAAGCCGAGGGCTCTGGCCATTTTGATCACCTGGTCACGTCGGGAGCGGATAGAAGCATGCGGGTCTGGCACCCCGACAGTGTACCCCTTGACCGACCCGAATGAACCCGGATATGCGACGGATCAATCGTTTATCAATGCGGTTTGGCGGGTTGGCCGATCGTGACTACAATCCACCCTTTAATGGGGCCCGGCCCCTGCTGGTAACCTTGGCGGATCCTTGGATTAATTGCCGATGCCGTACGACCTTAAGCCTATTGATATCGACGTCGAAACCACGCCGTACCTCAAGCCCGAGGACATGGAAGGCGATCGTTGGACGTTGAACTTCGGCCCTCAGCACCCCTCGACACACACCACCCTCCGTCTGGTCATGCAGTTGGACGGCGAACGGGTGGCTCGGGTCGTTCCCCACATCGGCTATCTCCACTCCGGCTTCGAAAAACTGGCCGAAACACTGGACTACAACCAGTACGTCACCATCGTCAGCCGGATGAACTACATCTCCCCGATCAGCAATGACATCGCCTGGCATACCGCGGTCGAAAAGCTGTTCGATATCGACCTGACGCCACGCTGCAAGGTCGTCCGGACCATTCTTGCGGAGCTGGGGCGAATCCAGGACCACCTGTTGTGCATCGGGGCGGCCGCGATCGACCTTGGCGCGTTTACCGGGTTCCTCTACGGCTTCAATCAGCGGGAACGAATCTACGATATCATGGACTTCATCTCCGGGCAACGTTTCCACCCGGATTACACCCGTGTCGGCGGTACCATGATGGACCTGCCGGATGAGAAGACGTTCAAGAAACTGGTCAAGAACTTTATCTACGACCAGCTCCCCCCGGCGGTCGATGACATCCGCACGCTGCTGAACAACAACCGCATCTTCCGGGATCGGACGGAAGGCATCGGTGAAATCAGTCATGATCAAGCCATTGCATGGAGCCTGTCCGGGCCGATCGCCCGGGCCTCCGGCGTCAAGCGCGATCTTCGTAAAGATGAGCCGTACCTCTGCTACGCGGACAATTGGGATGGCATGGGTGCGTCAGCGGTCAAGTTCAAGGTGCCGATTGCCACCAAGGGCGATACTTTCTCACGGTACCTCGTCCGTCTCGAGGAAGTCGAGCAGTCGATCAACATTATCAAGCAACTGATCGACGATATCCCGGGCGGCCCGATGAATGTCGACGCCGACGGCAAGGCGGTCAAACCCAGCAAAGCGGAAGT
>CAZJCN010000190.1:0-5326 GCA_964544195.1 uncultured Phycisphaeraceae bacterium
CAGGGCGGCGGCGAGCTGCGCGTCGTGGCGGTCCTGCTCGATGGACTCGGGTGTCACCGTCGGCGGGGCATCCTGACCGTTGTCGGGACGCAGAATGTCCGCTTCACGACGAAGCCGAAGCATCGTTTCATAGTCCTCGAATGACATCGGCACGTATGCCCCGTCGTCCGGGTCTACCCCCCAGACCTCCGCGTCCGGTCGGCGGTGGATGTTTCGACCGCTCGGCAGGTAGTAATACGCCCCGGTCAGTTTCAACGCACCCAAGCCGCTCTCCAGACCGTGAACCTGCTGGACGCTGCCTTTGCCGAATGTTCGCGTTCCGACAAACAAGGCACGTCCGTTGTCCGACAATGCCCCGGTCACCACTTCCGACGCCGAGGCACTGCCTTCGTTGGCGAGCACGACCAAAGGCGTGTCCGGCATCACGGTGTCTTCGGTGGAGTCGTAAACCTGTTCGGGCCACTTTCGACCACGCGTCGAGACGATCCGCTTGCCCTCCGTCAGGAACATGTCACTGACCGCCACCGCCGCGTCCAGCATCCCGCCGGGATCGAAACGAACGTCCAGGATCAGCCCGCGAACGTCCTCGGCCTTGAGCTGTTCCAGTGCCGCTCGTAGCTCTTCCGCGGTCTTTTCCGTGAACTGCGAGATACGCACGTACCCGATCCGGTTCTGATGGTCGAGCATGAAGTCGTAGCTGTGGTCGGCTTTCCGGCGGGCACCACGCACCGTCTGCACGTCGATGTGAGCGCGAGTGATGGTGATGTCCAGTTCTTCCCCGGTTTCACGGCGAACGGTCAGAGTCACCTTCGTCCCCGGCTCGCCTTTGATCCGGTCGATGACTTCGCTCTGCTTCAAGTCTTGAGTGGACACGCCGTCTACTTTCAGGATCATGTCTCCGGCCATGATGCCCGCTTTCCAGGCCGGGGAATCTTCGAGTGGGGTCACGATCCGAGGTCGGCCGTCCAGCATCTCGATTTCCGCGCCGATGCCCGAGAACGACCCGGTCAGACGATCTGAAAACTGCTTCAGTTCTTCCGCCGGGATGAACACGGTGTAAGGGTCCTGCAACGAATCGACCATGCCGGTGACCGCGGCTTCGATCAGCTTGAGCTGATCCGGCTCTTCAACGTAGTTTTCAACCAGCTCATGCCGGACCTCGACCAGCAGGTCCAGTTGTTTGAACACCTCGGCCTGCCGTGCCGCCCACACGTCGGTGAGTGTCAGCAGCAGCGCGGTCAGGGCCAGGATCGTGGTCATCCGCCAAAAGACTGATTTCTTCATGTTCTTGACTCGCTCAACAAGGCGGGCGATGGGTACATCGAAAGACGTTCATGTCGGTTCAAGCCGAGGATTGTAGGCCGGTGGGTAGGCCGCATCAAAGGACTGCCCTGCCTGACGCCATCATATGGAGGTGTTACGACTATAGCCGAGCTCAGGTTTGGTCGAAGTCCGGGTGGGCCGTATCCTTTGTGTCCATGGCCAAGTCACACGTCAGCTTTATCTGTAAACACTGTGGGGGTGTGCAGACTCGCTGGATGGGTAAGTGCCCGGATTGCGGGGACTGGGACACATTGGAGGAACACCGTCACACGCCCGGCGCAGAATCCCGCCTAAGCACACTCACAGACACCGCCACCACCGCGTCCGCTGTCCCGATCGGAGAAGTGGATCAGGATTCAGCGGGTATTGATCGCCTGACCACCGGGATTGATGAACTGGATCGGGTATTGGGTGGCCGGGCCGTATCTTCGCATTCGGACAACAGCACGACCCAAGGCTTCGTCCCTGGCAGCGTTGTGCTGATCGGCGGTGACCCGGGGATCGGCAAGTCCACACTCATGCTTCAGGCAGCCCACCAGCTGGCGCTGACCGGCCAACGGGTGCTGTATGTATCGAGCGAAGAATCCGCCCAACAGCTTCGCCTCCGTGCTTCAAGGCTCGGGATCAACGGGACCAAACAGCTTTACATTCTGGCGGATACCAACCTCGCCCGGATTGTCGAACAAGTCAGACGAACCGAACCGCGCGTGCTGGTCATCGACTCCGTTCAGATGATCTACAAGGGTGACCTCTCCGCTGCGCCCGGCAGTGTCGCGCAGCTCCGCGCCTGTTGTCAGGACCTGGTTGTGCTCGCCAAGACCTCGGGGATTGCTGTTGCGCTGGTCGGGCATGTCACCAAGCAGGGCCAGTTGGCCGGGCCGAGATTGCTTGAGCACATGGTGGACGCGGTGCTTTATTTCGAGGGCGATCGTTATCACAGTCATCGGGTGATCCGCGCGATCAAGAACCGTTTCGGCACGACTCTGGAAGTCGGGTTGTTCGAGATGACCGACAAGGGTTTGTCGCCGGTGACGGATGGCTCGGGTCTGCTGGCTGCCGAGTACCAGGCCCGACCCGGTAGCGTGGTCTGTCCGGTATTGCAGGGTACACGTTGTCTGCTGGTCGAGCTGCAGGCCCTGACCGCGACCGGGTTCCTCGGCTCGGCCAAGCGAAAAGTCAGCGGTGTCGACAGCAACCGATTGGCGGTGCTGATCGCGGTGCTGGAGAAACGGGCGGGGCTTCGCCTCGCGGATCAGGACGTGTTTGTCAGCGGCGTCGGCGGGGTGCGCGTGAACGAGCCGGCTGCGGATCTGCCTCTGGCGTTGGCGATCGCCGGGGCGCATTACAACCGTCAGACCGAACCGGGGACCTGTGCCGTCGGCGAGATCGGGTTGGGTGGCGAGGTCCGACACGTGCAACAACTCAACCAACGCATCGCCGAGGCCTCGAGGCTTGGGTTCAACCGGATCATCTGTCCACCAACCGATACCTGTCCTCCTGAAAACGCCACGCTGTTGACTGTCAAAACACTCGATGAAGCGATCCAGTTGCTGGCTTGAACTGGCCGATAGTCACACTACATGAAAGACAAGGTTTGGCTTCGTTGTCTTTTGATAATGACCGGATGCTGACGAGGTTTGCCCTCATGTTTTTTTATCGACGATGGTTGAGCGTCGTGCTGATCCTGGTCAGCCTGATACAGCCTGGCCGGTGTCCTGCTCAGATGCTGGCGGGTGTCTGGGTGGACCAGACCCAACAGACCATTGACCGTGAACGGATGACCGACCTGCGTGTGATCGTGTTGGATCAATCCGGCAAGCCTGCGCACGGTGTCCCGGTGACGGTCGAACAGCTTACATCGGATTTTCAGGTCGGTGTCGTGTTGCCTTCGTCGGGTTGGCCAGAGCATGCTGATCCAGACGCCGAGTTCTGGCGTGTGATCAACGCGGTATCGCTGGAACGGATGACGGCTTGGCCGACGTTGCAACCGGAACCGGGTACCGGGCTGGATGAAGACGCCGCCTGGCGTATCGAACAGGCGATCAACGAAGCCGAGGCGCGGGGGCTGACCATCCGGTGGGGCCCGATCGTGTCTGCCGACCCGGGCCGAGTCCCCGGCTGGGTGCTGAAGCTCGATGACCACGAACTGGCCGACGCGGTACGGCGATACGAACGATTGATCCTCGAACGTTTCGGCCAACGCGTACACCACTTCGATCCGTACACGCAGACACTCGATCACGGCTTCCTTGAAGAACGGATCGGCCTGGCGATGATTCGAGAGCTTTATCAACTTATACCGACAGTCCATAACAGCTCGCTGGCTTGTGCGCGGTTTGATGATGCGCTCACTCCCATCCGGGCGCAGCAGATGCTCCGGCAGATCACCGCGATGCACGAAGCGTTTGTTCCCGTTGGCATGGTGGCGATCGATCAGCGGTTCATCGGCGATGCCGACCGAAAAGTGCTTACTCGACTGTTTGAACGTTTCAGTGAGATCCGACATCCCGTCATCCTGAGTGGGTTGTCCGTCGGTGGAGACAGCGAACTCAACGCTGCGATTCACCTGGAAACCGTTTTGCGCGTAGCGATGACACGACCCGAACTGCGTGGGGTTTATTTCGAAGCCTTGACCGATGATGAGGCTGTCCTGCCTTTCAGTGCGCTGATGGATAACACCGGTCAGCTTACGCCCTCCGGCCGGCTTGTCGACCATCTTTACCACGAGTTATGGCGTACCGATCAACTCGCCTACACCGATGAGCTGGGCAATGTGCGCCTGCGGGTTTTCCCGGGGATCTACCGGATCGAATCGACATTGCTCGACGGGCGGACACTGCGCACCCGGGTCCGTTTGAACCGATCGCCTGACGAGCGCATTATTCTGCTCGAACCCTTGCATCCATCCGAACCCTTGAATCAATCGAAACGATAGCCACGCCTGTTATGGTCGAGTCATACGATCAGGTTGCGGGAGAAACCAATCTATGCGGCGCGGGATTCCGCCAGTTGATCTTCCGGACCTTCCGCCACCGAGGAGGCATAACCCGATGCAGCGCTTGCCGGTACGCCGCGCTTCCTGCGTTCCTTGATCCCCGCGCCCTGAAGCAGTCGGCTGACACGTCGTCCGGAATACAACCGGATCGCGACATACATCCCCCAGAGCCAGCAGACAAGCAGATATGCGATCGCGCCATAGAGCAGGATGGTCATCATGAGCTGGCTCCGTTGAAGGCAAGACCCGTGAGCATCCATGCTAATCGTCGGCCAAAGGGTACGGATCAAGCCAGTTTTCGCAAATCCAAGGTCGATGGGTCCACCGACGAGGGGCTGAGCCGGTTCAGGGGTGCACGTCGTTGGGCATCAGCAGGTCA
This sequence comes from uncultured Phycisphaeraceae bacterium, assembly GCA_964544195.1. Taxonomy (GTDB): domain Bacteria; phylum Planctomycetota; class Phycisphaerae; order Phycisphaerales; family Phycisphaeraceae; genus CAZJCN01. Next base: position 4,698 of record CAZJCN010000190.1, read on the forward strand.
CCCGCCCGCAGGCTTCTACCAAGTCTTTGTCCGATAAGGTTTTCTAGTCTGGCAGCCGGGATGCCGGTGCCGGGGCGTTTGACGGTCAGGTCGTCTGCGGTGAGCCGATGTCCCGCCGGCAGGTCCCGCACGGCACACACGCTCTGGCGCGATACTTCTCTTACGTCGGTCTCGACATCCAGCGGTTCTTTGGTTTTCGGCCCGAGCATGGCCTGAGTCTGACGGATCAGCCGGATGTATTCGACCAACTGCGTCGGGTCCGCGCTGGCGGCGTGGTCCGGGCCCGGTGCGCTGCGGTCGTAGGTCAGGTGTTTCTCGATCAATATCGCGCCGGCCGCCACCGCTAGGGCGCCGGTTTCGATTTCCTGCGTGTGGTCCGAGTAGCCCACCGGCAGGCCGAAACGTTCGCCGAGTACGACCATGCCGTTAATCGAAGCGCGGTCCGTCGGCGTGGGGTAACTGGATACACACTGCATCAGCACCCCGCCCGGCTTATGCTGACGGAGTAGGTCGGCAGTGGATTGCAACTCGTCGAGCGTGCATGTGCCGGTCGAGATGAACACCGGCTTGTTCAAAGACATGGCACGACGGATCAGCGGGATATTCACCGCATCCGGCGAAGCGATCTT
>CAZJCN010000191.1:0-1734 GCA_964544195.1 uncultured Phycisphaeraceae bacterium
CGAGCCACATCGCGCCCGTCGCGCAACAGGTGGATGTATTTCGCATCGGGCCAGAGGAACGGGATCCGGTCGAAGTGCTTATGGATCGTCGCCCCCACCATGGGTTTGTGGTGTCGTTGGCGCTTCTGTTCGAGCCAGTGGTTGGCCATCCTCACATAGTCGCCGGATGTATCGGATTCGAACCCGGAGGACAGGAAGATGCGGTCGGTGCGTAGCCGGTCCAGAACATCCTTGGGATCGGGCAGATCCCCCTCATCCCCGACGAACTCGACCATATACTCCGACTCGTACTGGAAAGCCAGCTTCGGATGATGGTCGAGCATCAGGCGCAGCAGGGTCGTCCCGGACCGTTCCGCCCCAACCAGAAAGATCGGCGAAAACTCCGGTGCATCAGACCGAGAATCACTCACCGTCTCTGTCACCGCCCCACACTCTGACGCCTGTGCATCCGCCATCCGACTTTCCTTCGGGAATAACCACTACACCAGATCGAATATACAGGTCTATGATCGGCCAATTCCCGGCCCAACCTCGTCTTTCAGCCAACGAACGACCGCCGGCATATGGCAAAAGATCGTGTGCAAAGTGAATGGCAACGTTCGCCAGACAGTTCCGCCTGCCCGATAACACGACCGATCTTGCTCAGCCGTGAATCGCCCGCCCGTCCACTGCCAGGGCCGCTTCCTTCACCGCCTCGGACAGGGTCGGGTGTGCATGACAGGTTCGATAAATATCTTCAGCTGTCGCGCCGTATTCCATCGCCGTCGCGCACTCCGCGATCAACGCGCCGGCGTCGGGGCCGATGATGTGGACACCCAGCACCCGGTCGGTCTTCTTGTCCGACACGATCTTGACGAAGCCATCCGCCTGCTCGATGGCGTGTGCCCGGCCGTTGCCCTTGAAGTGGAACACGCCCTTCTTGTAATCGTGAGCCTCGTCTTTCAACTCGCTTTCCGATTTGCCGACACTGGCGATCTCAGGATGCGTAAACACCACCGCGGGAATCACGTCGTAGTTCACATGGCCGTAGCCGGTCACGATCTTCTCGACACAGGCGATCCCTTCTTCTTCCGCCACGTGCGCCAGCATCGGTGTGGGGATCACGTCGCCGATCGCATAGATCCCCTTCACGCTTGTCTGGTAGTCCTTATCAACCACGATGAATCCGCGGTCATCGCGTTCAATGCCCAGTTCTTCGATTCCCAGCCCCTCGGTGAACGGGGCACGTCCGACCGCCACAAGTACGCGGTCAGCTTTCACCGGCTCGGCCCCATCACGTTCAATGGTCACCCCCTGCTTGTCGGATTTCACGCCGGTAACCCGGCTTTTCAGCTCGAAGTTCAGCCCCTGCTTCTGGAAGACTTTCAGCGCGTGCCTTGCCAGGTCACCGTCCATGCCGGGCAGAACCCGATCAAGGTATTCCAGCACGGTCACCTTGCTACCCAATCGCCGCCAGACCGACCCGATCTCTAGCCCGATGTAGCCGGCCCCGATCACAGCCAGATGCTTCGGCGGTTTGTCGTAGCTCAGCGCATCGGTACTGGTGTCGACGCGATCCATGGACAAGTCCACGCCAGGCAGCGTGGCCGGACGAGATCCGGTCGCGATGAGGATATGTTTCGCCGACAAGGTCTCGTCGTCGCCCTTGTCACTAACCACACGTACGGTCTTGTCCGGATTGATCGACCCGACGCCTTGGTAGTGGGTGATCTTGTTTTTCTTGAATAGCGCAGC
>CAZJCN010000191.1:1834-5320 GCA_964544195.1 uncultured Phycisphaeraceae bacterium
GGGTCTTCCAAGGCCTGCTTGATCCGGACAAGGAAGCTGACCGCCTCCCGGCCATCAACGAGCCGGTGATCGTAAGTCAATGCCACATACATCATCGGACGTATCTCGATTCGCTCATCCGGCCCTTCACCGACCGCAACGGGCCGACGCTTGATCGCGTGCATCCCCAGCACCGCCGACTGTGGCGGGTTGACGATCGGGGTGGACATCAGAGACCCGAACACCCCGCCGTTGGTGATGGTAAACGTCCCGCCTTGCAGGTCTTCGATGGCAAGCTGGTTGGACTTGACCTTCTCGGTGAAATCGGCGATCGCTTTTTCGATCTCGGCGAAACTCATGCGCTCGGCGTTGCGAAGAATCGGCACCACCAGCCCCTTACCCGTGCCGATCGCGATACCGATGTCGTAGTAATCCTTGTAAATGATGTCCGTGCCCCGGACCTCAGCGTTGATAGCGGGGAACTGCATCAGCGCGTCGATCACCGCCCGGGTGAAAAACGACATGAACCCGAGCTTGATGTTGTACTTCTTAAGAAACGCGTCCTTGTACTTGTTGCGCAGTTCCATGACCGCGGTCATGTCGATCTCGTTGAAGGTCGTCAGCAACGCGGCGGTCTGCTGGGCCTGGACGAGTCGTTCGGCGATGCGCTTTCGCATCGGGGTCATGGGGACGACCTGCTCCCGTCGCCCCGACACGGAATCGGCAGCCGGCTGCGCAGGAGCGGCCGACTGATTCGACGCCCGTTGTTCCATGTAGGCCTGCACATCTTCTTTCAGGACACGTCCGCCGGGCCCGGTCGCCGGGATCTCCGCGGGATTGAGTCGGTTCTGCTCGATGAGTCGCTGCGCCGCCGGCATGATGCGGGGCGAGCCGTCGCCGTCTTGCAAGGACGATGATGATTGCTTGGATTGCGTGGGCGTTGATGCAGAGGCGGTCGCCGGTTGCGTGTCACCATCGGCCGACGCCTTGGAAGGAGAATCACCAGCCGGCACAGCGGCCACTTCGCCGGCTTCCATCTCGCCGATGGTATCGCCCACGACCGCCTGTTCGCCTTGAGGTTTGAGGATCTTGGTGATGGTCCCGTCGGCTGGTGCCGGTAGTTCAAGGGTCACCTTGTCGGTTTCGATCTCAACGATCGGGTCGTCTTTACGGACCTGATCACCTTCGGACTTGAGCCAACGACCGATCGCTACCTCGGTGATCGACTCACCAACCTCGGGGACTTTCAGTTCTAGGGGCATGGGTCTTACTCGGCGTATGAATGACTCATCTGGTGTTTCATTGATCCGCGGTTGCGCCGACGGATTGTTCTTCCTGCGGCAATGAGCCGACGGCTTCGGCGATGATCCGTTCCTGTTCAATCAGGTGGGCGGCACGAGACCCGGTCGCCGGGCTGGCGGACTCCGGCCGGGCGATGACCTTCAACGGATATTTGCCCAGCAACCTCGGGCAGTAACGCTTCCGAAGGAACGGCCAAGCCCCCTGATTACGCGGCTCTTCCTGTACCCAGATCACTTCTTTGCCTTCGCCAAACACGCTCAATACCTCGTTCAGCTGTGTCTGCGGGAAGGGGTACAGCTGTTCAATCCGGATCACGGCTACGTCTTCCCGGCGAAGGACCTGGCGGCGCTCGATCAGTTCGTAATAAATCTTGCCGCTGCATAACAGCACACGGTTGACCTTGGCTGGATCACGTAAAAGCGGATCGGGAAGAACACGCTGGAAGCGTCCCTGCGCCAGTTCGGTCAGCTCGGAAACCGCGGCCGGGTGTCGCAGCAGGCTCTTGGGCGACATCACAATCAACGGCTTCTTCCACTTGCGAATCACCTGTCGGCGAAGCAGATGGAAATACTGAGCCGGGGTCGTGCAGTTGACGACCTGGATATTGTCCTCGGCTGAAAGCATCAGGAACCGCTCAAGCCGTGCGGAGGAATGTTCCGGGCCCATCCCCTCAAAACCATGCGGCAGCAGCATCACCAGCCCGGACAGGCGGTTCCACTTGTCCTCGGCACTGGTGATGAACTGGTCGATAATGGGCTGAGCCACGTTGGCGAAGTCGCCGAACTGCGCCTCCCAGATCGTCAATCCGTCGGGGGTATCGAGGCTGTAGCCGTATTCGTAACCGAGCACGCCGTTCTCGGAAAGCGGGCTGTTGTAAATCTCGACGGTGGCTTGTTCGGGATCGAGGTTGGCAAGCGGGATATAGTCATGGCCGTCGTCGTAATCGTGCAGGACGGCATGTCGCTGACTGAACGTACCGCGCTGGGAGTCCTGGCCGGACATGCGGACACGGATACCCTCCGTCAGCAGGCTCGCGAATGCCAGCGCCTCGGCGGCGGCCCAGTCCAGCGGGCGAGTGCCCTGTGCCATCTCACGCCGGGCAGCCATCCAGCGTTTCAGTTTCGGGTGCAGTTTGAAGTCGGACGGCAAATGCGTCTGGGCCTCAAGCAGCTTCGATAGCCGTTCGACAGGTACAGCCGTGTCCGGATCGTCGTTGGGGTTTTCCCGACCGCCGTAGTACCCCTTCCATACTCCACCGAAGGCTTCTTTCTTCGGCACATAGGCTTCGCTTCTCGCTGCTGTCAGTTCCTTTTCCAGTAGCTCCGTGCGCCGCAGTGCGATCCGGTCCGCGTCCTGTTCTGTCACACCGCCCATCTTCATCAGGTGGCGAAGGTACGAATCGCGCACCTCCTTGTGCTCGCGGATCGCCTTGTACATCTTGGGCTGAGTGTAGCTGGGCTCGTCGCTTTCGTTGTGACCGCGCTTACGGAAGCAGTACATGTCGATCACGACGTCCCGGCCGAACGCCTTGCGGAAATCCATCGCCAGGTTGACCACCTGCGCCACAGCCTCGGGCTGTTCGCCGTTGACGTGGAAGATCGGGATCTGGAGCATCTTGGCTATGTCCGTGCAGTAGGTGCTGGTCCGTGCGCTCTTAACCCCGGTGGTGAATCCGATCTGGTTGTTGATGATGATGTGCAGCGCCCCACCGACGTGGTAGCCGGGCAAGCCGGAAAGATTCAGGGTTTCCTGCACGATGCCTTCACCGATGAAAGCGGCGTCGCCGTGAATAAGGATGGGCAGGCCCTTCTCGCCCCGTGGCAGCCCCAGTTTCCGATCCTCGACCATACGGTCCTGCTTGGCGCGGAGCCGACCGAGTACGACCGGGTTGACGAACTCGAGGTGGCTGGGGTTGAAACACAGGGACAGGTGAATCTTCTTGCCGGAGCGGGTGCGCCAGTCCCCGGATTCCCCGAGGTGATACTTGACGTCACCGCCGCCGAGATAGAGCTGTGGATCACGATCCTCGAACTCGCGGAAGATCCGGGCCGGGCTTTTCCCGATGATGTTGGCCAACACGTTGAGCCGTCCGCGGTGAGCCATCCCGATCACCGCTTCGCGAACCCCTTGATCGCCCGCCTTTTCCAACGCCAGGTCCAGCAGCGGGATGAGGCTCTCGGCCCCTTCGAGACTGAAGCTCTTGGC
>CAZJCN010000192.1:0-5315 GCA_964544195.1 uncultured Phycisphaeraceae bacterium
GGTATACTGTCTGCGTACCCGCCTGTTGTTTTACTGATACAAATCGGGAAGTGTGTATGCTCAGGCTGATCTGTTTTATCCTGACGGCTGGTTTGTCCGCGTCCGGGGCGTTCGGGGCGTTGAGCGCGGGGTTTGTGCTCGTGCCGGACAACAGCCCGCTGGTCGGGTATGTGACGCAGGACCTCCAGATCACGACGAGTAACGACTGGGGCACGGCTCAGATCCTGGCGACGCTGACGTCGGGGAGCATCTACCAGGACCCCAACGGGGGCGACTTTGCTCCGAACCCGGCGTTCTTCAACACGTTCCCGACACTTGAGTTTGACACGTACCTGGATGCCAACGGGGAGACACCTTTCATCCTCGGGCAGGCGGTGGATCTGGGCGGGGATGTGCAGGAGTTTTCGGACAGCCACATCGACATCGCCTGGCTGAGCACGTCGACGGACGACATCGGCACGTTCACGATCGGTCGGTTCACGCTCACCGACGATGCGGCCGGGACGTGGACGATGAAGGTGACGTCGGCGGGCGGATTTCAGGCGACCTACCAGGGGAACATCCATAACGGCGAGTTCGATCTGCGCCCCAGCGGAGGCGGCGAGCCGTTGCTGGGGGACCTCGATGAAGACGGGTTCGTCGGGATCAACGATATGAACATCGTGCTGGGCAGTTGGAACGGCGACCTGTTCGGCGGCGATCCGTCACAGTTCGGCGACCTGACGTTCGACCTGTTCGTGGGGATCGAAGATTTGAACGTGATCCTGAGCAACTGGAACCAGAGCGTGTTTCCAGGCGATTACACGGCTGGGGACATCACGGGTGACGGTTTCGTCGGGATCGAGGACCTGAATGTGGTGCTGAGCAATTGGAATATGGTGATCCCGGTGATCGACCCGGCAGCCGACGCGACGGGCGACGGGTTCATCGGGATCGAAGATTTGAATGTGGTGCTGGGCAACTGGAACGCGGGAACCCCGCCGACGGGAACGGCTGGTATCCCGGAGCCGGGGACGGGCTTGGGGATGATGATCATGTCGACGGCCTATCTGAGCCGGCGTATTCGGCGGTAGAATAGCGTGAGTCGATCACCTCGGACCGAAGAAAGAAAAGACAAGGAGGGTCGGGATGCGAGGCAGGTCATCTCTCATCGCGGTGGTGATGGGTGTGGTGCTGGCGGGGGCTGTGGGCACGGCGTCGGCCGGGGTAGCCAATCGTTTGGTCATTTTCGGCGACAGCCTGTCGGACACGGGGAACGCGGACATCCGATTTCTCGGGACGGTGCCGGGGTCGGGGTATTTCGATGGCCGATTTTCCAACGGGCCGGTGTGGGTCGAGCGACTGGCGGAGCAGTTGTTGTTGCCGAGCCCGCAGCCGAACCTGGCTGGGTCGGGGCGGTGGGACTACGCGTTCGGCGGGGCGATGACGGTCGGGTCGGGTTTTCAGTCGTTGTTCATCAATGACGTCGATGAGCAGGTGACGGGCTTTCTTAACAATGATGGTGGGCCGATCGCGGGTGACCTGACGGTGGTCTGGGCGGGAGCGAATGATTTTTTTGAAGGCCAGACCAATGCCCAAGTGCCGGTGAACAATCTGGCGAACGATATCACCCGGTTATACAACGGGGGTTCGAGGCGGTTTCTGGTGTTGAACCTGCCGATGCTCGGGCAGACGCCGAGGTATGTGGGGACGGCGAACGAGGCGGTGTTCGATGCACGAAGCACGCAGTTCAACGAGGCGCTGGGCCTGGCGTTGGACGGGCTGGAAGCGACGCTGAACGGCATCGAGCTGGTGCGTGTGGATGTAGGCGGACTGATCTCGTCGGTGATCGCGGATCCGTCGGCTTATGGTTTTACGAACGTGACCGATCCGGCGATGCGCCTTGCCGGGATCGATCCGGACACGTACCTGTTCTGGGATGATGTGCATCCCACGACGGCGGCGCACCGGATGCTTGGTGACGTAGCCGCGCAGGCGTTGTTTACGGCATTATCGACGTTGGCGGGCGACCTGGACTTTGACGGGTTCGTCGGGATCGAGGACCTGAACCGGGTGCTGGGGCAATGGAATCAGTCGGTCCTGGAAGGAAACCCGCTGGTGGGTGATCCATCGGGGGACGGGTTCGTGGGGATCGAGGATCTTAACGTCGTGCGGGGCAACTGGAACGCGGGGACGCCGGCCGGAGAGGTCGCGAATATCCCGGAACCCGGGGTCTGGGCCTGCATGAATCTTATAGCCCTGCTATGGATACACAGCCGTTCAGCCTTATCAACAAGCCCCTTGTCTGCCTAGCTTTACAATTCTAATTTTACACGTTTTTTGATTGACACCATCATTATTCGAGTTATATTCTCGTTATGAAGCGGGTGGAATCCTATTATTCTTATTCGGAGACGTGCATGAATCGGCGAAGCCTGTCTATCGTGGCATCGGTCGTGCTGGGCGTGTTGGGATTGGGGTCTACCACGATGGCGGTGCCGACCTACGAAATCATACACGAAGGCAACAGTAATCCCCAGGATGAGGGTTGGCGAGGCATCGACATCGTAGCCAGTACGCAGACAGAGTTCAGCCTGCCTAGAGCCGGCGTCGGAGCGATCACAGACGGGGGGGTCGAGGCATGGCAGATTGACGACGGCCCAACAATCCCGAGTGATACGACGGCTTATTGGGCCTCAGGAATCGGTAGTGGGCGAACACTTGCGGACAATTACTGGAAGTTCACGGTTCGCGTCAAGGCTCTGCCGTCAGACGGATCGGGCAACTCCCGTCTGAATTCGGCTTTCCAGGTCATGGCCTACACTCAAACCTATTTCGGCACTGCTCTTGGGTTGGCCTGGCGGATTACAATGGAAGACCTGCCGGGAGACGGCACGCGAATTCTAGCGGATGGGAACACCGGTAACCCGGTCGATCTGATGGTCGATGACGGCTATCACTGGTTGGACCTGATCTATGTGCCCGGCCAGCGTGCCACCCTGTATGTGGACGGGCAGCTGGTGCAGTCGGATGTACGTTATCGCAGCATCTCGCCGGCCGGCAATCGCGTCGAGTTTGGCGACCTGATTCTGGTCAACGGTGGGGACGGCGGAGGCAACTGGGCCTATGCGTACTTCGGATACGATGAAAACGAACCGTTTTCGCCGACCGTCATTCCGGAACCAGCCAGTCTGACCCTGCTGAGTCTCTGTGGACTGGGATTGATCGGTCGCAAGTACTGAACACTGTCGAAATACCGGGTCCGTTCTGCAAGCCGAGGGCCTGATCCTTGTGATGAGCCTGTACGATGCGGGTGACTGCGCGTCACGGTCTGCTATACAAGAACGTTATAATCCCCGGCATGCGACAGTATCTTGACCTGTTACAGCACGTTCTCGATCACGGGCACAAGAAGGCGGACCGGACGGGGACGGGGACGCTATCGGTGTTCGGTTACCAGATGCGGTTCGAGCTGGACCCGGAGCGTGGCGGCGGGTTCCCGGTGTTGACGACCAAGAAGCTTCACCTGCGTTCGATCATTCACGAGCTGCTGTGGTTCCTGAAGGGCGAAACCAATATTCGTTACCTGAAGGAACACAACGTCAGTATCTGGGACGAGTGGGCGGACGAGGACGGTGAGCTTGGGCCGATCTACGGCTACCAGTGGCGTCACTGGCCGACGCCGGACGGCGGACAGGTGGACCAGATCCGACAGGTGATCGAGCAGATCAAAACGAACCCGGATTCACGTCGGTTGATCGTCAGCGCGTGGAACGTGGGGCAGATCGAGCAGATGGCACTGCCCCCCTGCCACAGCCTGTTTCAGTTTTATGTCGCGGACGGCCGATTGTCGTGTCAGCTGTATCAGCGCAGCGCGGATATCTTTCTCGGGCTGCCGTTCAACATCGCCAGCTACAGCCTGTTGACGATGATGGTGGCGCAGGTAACGGGTCTGAAGTCGGGTGAGTTCGTTCACACGCTCGGTGACGCCCACCTGTATAGCAATCATCTCGATCAGGCGCGTGAGCAGTTGATGCGCGATCCTCGTCCCTTGCCGACGATGAAACTCAACCCGGATGTGAAAGACATTTTCGAGTTTACCTACGAGGATTTCGAGCTGGTCAACTACGATCCGCACCCGCACATCAAGGCGGCGGTGGCGGTGTGACTGAATACTTTTATAGAAACCCGGATACGGTGTGTCAGTGATGTCCAACGACCGCCCCACTGTCAACATAATTGCCGCGATGTCGGAGAACCGCGTGATCGGTCGGGGCGGAGACCTGCCTTGGCGTCTGCCGGACGAGATGAAGCATTTCATGCGTCTGACGACCGGCCACACGGTGGTGATGGGACGCAAGACGTTCGAGTCGATCGGGTCCAAGCCGTTGCCGAACCGCCGGAACATCGTGCTGACCCGTCGTGACGACTACTCCACGGACGGCGTGGAGATCGCGTCGGACCTGAAGCAAGCGCTGTCACGGGTGCCTTCCGACGAGGAGGTGTTCATCTGTGGGGGTGAGCAGGTTTACCGGGAGGCGATGCCGATAGCGGACCGGCTGTACCTGACGGTGGTGCACACGCAGCTGGAAGGCGACGCCCACTTCCCGGCGTTCGATCCCGACCGGTGGCGGCTGGTCGAACAGGCCCGGCACGATGCGGATGATCGGCATGCGTATGCGTTCACCTTTTTCACCTACGAACGGTCGGAGTGATGCCGAAGATCGGGCGGGCCGGGTTTTCACAGCGGGCCGGGTTGCCGGTATACTTTCTTGAGCGGGCGATTAGCTCAGTTGGCTAGAGCGCTTCCCTTACAAGGAAGAAGTCACAGGTTCGAGTCCTGTATCGCCCATTGCCTGTCTTTCGGTGGGATCGCAATATCAATGCGGCGGCTTTTCCGTTCCGGTCATGGGTATGGCCTGCTCAGTCATGTCCCGCCACGCCCCTTCAAGCTATACTCATGTCGTTTTACACGGGGCGGCAGTCCCGTGGGGCAAACCATCCACTTTTTTTTAACTTCATATTGCCATGATCGACCTGAAACCCGACTGTCAGTATCACCTGATCATCCCTACGAGCATGGGCGTGCGTCTGTCGCCGATGCACGGCCAACCGTTTCACTGCAGCGACACATTCCGCATGCATGTGACCAGTGCGGAATCCAACGTGGGGAGTGTGTCGTCCTACCTCGGGATGAAGGTGAAGATCCTGACGGCTTTCGTGAAAGACAACCCGATCTCGCGGATGATCCGAGACAACCTGGCGTCGCGCCACATGACGTACGAGGGGCCGGAGCTGGACCCGGGCGGGCCTTGGGGGTATCGCCATCAGATGAA
>CAZJCN010000193.1:0-5313 GCA_964544195.1 uncultured Phycisphaeraceae bacterium
ACGAGCAGCAGCGCGGGATCACCATTCAGTCCGCCGCCACCACCTGCCCTTGGAACTACAACGGTCAGGCCTACACCATGAACCTGATCGACACGCCCGGCCACGTCGACTTCACCATGGAAGTCGAACGGTCCATGCGTGTGCTCGACGGTGCGGTCGTCGTCTTCGACGGTAAGGAAGGTGTCGAGGCCCAGTCTGAAACCGTCTGGCGTCAGGCCGACCGCTACCGCGTCCCCCGTATCTGCTTCATCAATAAGATGGACAAGCTCGGGGCCGACTTCGAATACAGCTTCAAGACCATCGGCGAGCGGCTGGGGGCCAAGGCTGTAGCCGTGCAGTTGCCAATCGGTTCCGGAAACGAATTCGAAGGCGTCATCGACCTGATCAAGATGAAGGCCTACTTCTTTGCCAAGGAGGAACTGGGCGCGAAGGTCGAAGAACGCGAGATCCCCGACGAATACAAGGAAATGGCCGAGCTGTGGCGCCACGACCTGATCGAGCGGGCCGCCGAGTTGGACGACCACCTGACCGAGAAGTTTCTCAACGACGAAGAGATCTCCCCGGATGAGGTCCGGGCCGCCCTTCGTAAAGGAACCATCGAGCTGAAGATCCACCCCACTTTCTGCGGGTCGGCGCTTCAGAATATCGGCATCCAGCGACTGCTCGATGGCGTGGTCGACTACCTGCCCAACCCCACGGAAGTACCCGAGGTTCAGGGAACCGATCCGAAGGACTCCCACACCAAGCTCAGCCGACCCCACAGCGAAGATGCTCCGTTCTCGGCGCTGGTATTCAAGATTGTCAGCGACGCCCACGGCGACCTGACCTATGTCCGTGTCTATTCCGGCGTTCTTGAAAAAGGCAGCCGGGTACTCAACTCAAATAACGGTAAACGTGAGATCGTCAGCCGTATCTTCGAAATGCACGCCAAGGATCGAATCGCCCGAGAGAACGCCAAGGCAGGCGAGATTGTCGCGATCGTTGGTCTGAAAAACTCGGTGACCGGTGACACGCTCTGTGACCCCAACGACCCGATCGTGCTCGAACGGATGGACTTCCCCGAGCCGGTGATTTCCATGAGCATCGAACCGGCGACCACCGCAGATAAGGAAAAACTCGGCAACGCTTTGGTCACCATCCGCCGGGAAGACCCCAGCTTCCAGAGCCATTACGACGAAGAAACCGGCCAGACCATTATCGCCGGCATGGGTGAGCTGCACTTGGACATCATCAAGACAAAGCTGATCCGTGACATGAAAGTCGGTGTCAATGTCGGCACGCCGCGCGTGGCCTATAAGGAATCGATCCGTGGTTCCGCACAGGGCCACGGTGTCCACAAGAAACAAACCGGCGGCCGTGGCCAGTTTGGTGACTGCGTGATTACCGTCGAGCCGATTACGCCGGAAGAAGCCGAGGAGCAGGGGCTGGAGTACGTCGATGGCGTCGCGTTCGAAAACAAGATCGTCGGCGGAGCCATCCCGAAGGAATACATCCCCTCCGTGGCGGTCGGTTGCCGGGAAACCGCCAAGAGTGGCGTGCTGGCCGGGTACCCCGTCGTGGGCGTGAAAGTCTCACTGATCGACGGCAAGTATCACGAAGTCGACTCGTCCCAGATCGCGTTTGAACAGGCTGGCAGCCTGGCGTTCAAGGAAGCCACCCGCAAGGCAGGACTTGAGCTGCTTGAGCCGATCATGAAGGTCGTCATCACGACCCCCGAAGAGTTCCTCGGGAATATCACTGGCGACCTGAACCGTCGTCGTGCGATCATCAGCGAAACAGAACAGCGAGGCAACACCCGGGTTGTGACCGCTGAAGCGCCGCTTTCCGAGATGTTCGGGTATTCCAATACCCTTCGCGGCATGAGCCAGGGCCGAGCCACCTATGCCATGGAGCCCCTGACCTACCGCCCGGTCCCCGGCAATATCGCCAAAGAAATCCTTGAAGGTGCCGGCAAATAAGCCTCCGTCAAATACCGAGTCTCCCTCAAACCCGCGTTTGACCCCGCGGGTTTTTTTATTGACGTATACTAATACCGCACCTCGTACACGGAGATCCGACATGAAAGCTTCTTATACCGCTGCGTTCATGCTGACGTTTCTAGCATTCACCACAGCTTCCTTGGGGGACTCGAAGACACAGACTGTTTCTTACACTCACGAGGATACCGCTCTTGAGGGGTACCTCGTCCTGCCCGAAGGTGATCCACGCGGCGCGGTGCTGGTGGTCCATGAATGGTGGGGCTTGAATGACTACGCCAAGCGACGAGCCGATATGTTGGCGGATCTCGGATATATCGCTTTTGCCATCGACATGTACGGCAAAGGCAAGGTCACCGAAGACCCCGCTCAGGCGGGACGCTGGGCCGGGGAGGTGACCCGTGATCGCCGGTTCTATCGCGATCGGGCGATGGCAGGACTGAACGCACTGAAAGCCAGCGGGTATCTCCCGGAAAATACGCCGATAGCCGCGATTGGATACTGCTTCGGCGGAACGACCGTCATGGAATTGGCCTACGCGGGGGCTGACCTAGCAGGCGTCGTCAGTTTCCACGGCAACCCCAAACCCCCGCTTCCCGACGATGTGATCCGAGCTTCTATCCTGATATGTCATGGTGACGCGGACCCGCTTGTAACAGACGACACACTCAAGGCAACCACCAGCGCCTTGGATGACAAGGGTGTCGATTGGATGCTTATCCGTTATGCCGGCGCCAAGCACGCCTTCAGCAATCCCAAGGCTGACAGCTACGGCATGCCCCCCGTCGGATACGATGCACGAGCCGACCGACGGTCCTGGCAGCATATGAAGGCGTTTCTCGACGAAGTATTGGGTAGCGATCAATAAACCTGGACAGCTGGCTGCGGCCGCCTTATCCGGGCTGATTGTTAAAGTAAAACTGAGTAGGATCACCCCTTGCCGCGAAAGGAGCCTGCCGTGATGAAAATGACCGTCGCGTGCCTGACCTTGCTAACAGCCACCTTATTAACGGGGTGCAAGTCGGTGGTCAGTGATCACCTGATCGGTGAACCACTCGCAACAGAAGAGGTACAAGCGTTCGAAGGTATCTGGCTGATGGGTGAGACGGTGCTTCATGTAGGACATGTGGAAGACAACATCCTGGCTGCCGGCTCACTGGAATGGGAGGGTGACGAGTTCAAGATCGAACAGCATACACTCGTCCTGACCACCAAAGACGATGCGGTATTTATACAAATGGTTCCCGAAAAAGAAGATGGTGATGAGCACAATGAGGGGGAAGAAACGGAAGATGGTCACCACCCGTGGGTGATTGTCGGAAGACTGGCATCGCCCATTTCACCGGATGACCGGCTGGCAGTGATTTATCTCCCGGAATTTGAGCGATTCGAGCAGTTGCTGGATGATGGACAGATCACCGGCGAACTGCAGGACGAGGGCAAGACCCTGCACATCAAAGGAGACAAGGCTTCACTGGATGAGCTGGTATCCGGCGATCACCTCAAGACCCTGTTTCACATTGAACACCCCTTGGTGTTGCAGAGATACGAAGATTAAATCCGCCGCTTCAATCCAAAGAACACACTGATGCCGGTCTCGGCATGGCTTGTTGTCCGTCTTTATCCGGCCACCGGCGTGATGTCATTATCAGAAGTCGAATACCAGCGAACCGTAATACTTGACGTCGTTGTGCATGGCGGATCCTTCAGTGCGGGATTCGTACTCGTTATCAATGCCCAGCTTGAGACTGAGCCCGTCAGCCTGGTCGATCTTGATGGTCCAGGCCCCGCCGGCCAATGTCCTTGATTCGCCGAACTCGTCCAGGTCAGGGAATACGGTTACATAACCGGTCAGCGTCTGATGGTCATTGATGGCATACACCCACTCCAAGCCCAGCATCGCCTCGGGGACAAACTCGTTGATCGAGTCGAACTCATAGCTTCCGCCCCCGCCGACTCGCCCGATCAGATTATGCTTGTCGGTATCCAGGATCTGCTTGCCCACGCCGAAAAATCCACTGGCGCGTGTCTCCCAGTCTTTGAACTGGTCATATTCCAGCTTGCCGTTGGCGAACTTGAACCATGGGCTGCCGGGCATCAGCCAGTCCTGCGTCACTTCGCCCGCGGCTTCGTTGCGGGTCAGCACGCCATCATCCTCCGCTCGGAAGTGATTCATACCCAGTTTTGTGCGTTGCTCACCGTCTTCCCGCAAGGCAGAAAAACCCACGCGGACATTCGATGTTTGGGTATTCCCATCGGTCCCGGTCAAACCCAGCTCGAAGTGCTTATCCCAGCCCGGGAAAATTCGGCTGGACAGTCGTTGGCCGAATGCCTGTGCCTCCGGTGGCTCCGAAGCATGAGGCGAGTCAGCTTTCGCCTGCTCGGCACTAGCTTCCGCAGGGGCATTCTGCTGGGCTTGGGGTTCATCTTCCTCAACCTTCACACTCTTGATCTGTTCGGCAGGCAGATTGAGCGGGCCAAGCACCGGATGCTGTAGCACAAGGTGTGAGTCGTTCTGCTCGACGATCTGGCCGTGGAGTCGATCACCGGTTTGAAGTTCCACGGTATCCGCTAATGCTGACATGGACACCAAAGACGATAACCCAACGACCAACACGGCCGAACTCATACCACGCATAAGCCTGTATCCCTGATCAATGGTTCGGTATTACATTGAGAATCGCCATGGCGATCCCGAAAAGTCGGCATTATAGCGATCGATGGTCAACGTGTTGGGATTAAGGGGTATCCGGCATAATCCAATGACCTGTGCCTAATAAAAATAACCGCCCGGCAACAGAGCCGGGCGGTTAGACCAGATTTATGTTTATGACACATTACACGGAGGAATCAGCGACGACGGACCATCGCCAACCCACCAAGGCTCAGCAGCGCAAGGCTCGCGGGTTCCGGAACATCCGTCACAACCAAGTTGTCATAAATCACGAAGTGTGGGCCGACCGAGCTGAACGGGTCGGTGTAACCGAGGCTGGCCAGACCGGTGCCGTCTTCGTTGGCGGTGCGGATGATCTCGACGCCGTCAAGGAAGTAGCGGACGTGAACCGGGTTGACCTCGATCGTCAAGGTCGTCCAGATATTGGTCGGCGAACCAGGCTTAGCGGTGTTCGGGAACAACGCCTGATACACGTCACCGGTCGCGTTGGTGGTGTTCGTGCTGTTCAGGTAGCTGGGGTCGCCGGACGGCACGGAAGTCTGGCTGGGGGTGAAGTGGCGATAGTCTGAAGCGCTACCACCTTCACCGGTCATAGACATGAAATGGCTGTCGCCTGCGATCGGGGTGAAGATGGAGTTGAAATCGGTACCATCGCTGCCGATG
>CAZJCN010000194.1:0-5279 GCA_964544195.1 uncultured Phycisphaeraceae bacterium
AAGGGGTAACGATTAGCGGGGCGAGGCGCGTTTTTTGTACTGGTGTACGCTTGTTTTTGTGCGCGCCGACGGCGTGATCTCAGAGACAACGCACAGGTTTTCAGCGCGGGGTCACTGTGTGTGATGGTTGGCGGATGACTGTCGGTCGAATCGGCCGTGCCGTTCCATTTTATGACCTGATTCTCAGGGCAGCGGTGCTCGGGCGGCGCGGAACATGGCTTCGATGTTCGCCGGCGGGGTGTCGGGGAGGATGGCTTCGTGGCTGGGCGAGATGATCAGGCCGGTGGGAAAGATCCGGCGGAGCTTGTAGACGGCCTGCTCGACCTGCTCGGGGGTGCCGCGCACCATCAGTTCTTGCGCATCGACACCGCCACAGAACGCAACCCGGTCGCCGAAGTCGCGCTTGAGCCCCTCCGGTTCCATGCCTTTAGCCAGGGCTTGGATGGGGTGAATGGCGTCGACACCGATATCGATCAGGTCGTTGATGATATCTCGGATGGAGCCGCAGGAGTGGTGAATCACGGTCAGGCCGAAATCCTTGGCCTGTTCGATGAGCCGGCGGGTATAGGGCAGTGAGAACTCGCGGATCATTTTCGGCGAAAGGATCAATCCGGTCTGAGCGCCGTAGTCGTTGCCGATGAGCACGGCGTCGAGTTTGCCGGCGGTGGCTTTGTAGAAGATCTCGTTGGCTTGCAGGTAAAAGTTGATGATGCGTTCGGACACGGCGTGGAACATCTCGGGCGCTTCGCAGATGGTCATCAGCGCGTTTTCCATGCCGAAGGCGGCGCAGGCGTCCTGGAAGTGTGACGACCAGATGACGCCGAGCTTGACGCGGTCGGGCGCCGCTTCATTGACCAACCGGGCGCACTCCTCGGGCGAGATATGTTTTGATGGGTCAGGCCAGTCGAAGGATTCGACCTCGGCGGGGTCGGTCTTGTTCTCGAAGAAGCCGGGGGCGTTGAGGGTGCGTTCCTCGTTGGAGATCGCGCCGGCCTGTGCGAAATCGAAGGCCTTGTAGATGGCGTCGGCTGTCGGGGAACGGTACGGCAATTCGAGCGGGACGATGTCGTCGTCGAGCCGTTCGATCAGCTCGGGGATGCTGGCAACGTTGAAATGTTCAAACAGGCCGGGGTAGGCCTTGGGGTCAGGGATACCGAGCCAGGTGCAGGGCCGATCGACCGGCTGACGTCGGATGGTGGCTTGGAACCTTTCGAGGTGACTCATCGTGGCGATCATGCTTCACCTGCCTTCCGAGGGATGTGGAACGAGCTAATGCACATGCGACACGTCGGAGAAAACCGTTGACGCGGCATATAAGGATGATAAAGTATTTAATCAGGGCGGGCAAGCCGTTTCCGGCAAAATCTAGGGTGCACGATCTCAGTGCATATCAGATCGCTCGGTGCGGCGTGCGTCCTGATCGAATGGGCCTGGCGACGAGGAGAAACGCCCCACCGAGGCATATCAACACGGTTCCGGGTTCGGGAACGGGGTGATAGATGACCTCCCAGACACGATTGGTCGCGGCGGAGAGACCGGCGGGGTCCTGTCTGACATGGGGAGCGTTGGCGGCGATGCCCCCGTAGATCCAGCCGAGTCGGTCGCCGTCCTGCAGGGTGTCCTGTCGGATCACGCCGTTGTCATAGGTCAGGATGTTATCGTCGAGAAAGAACTCGGCGTTAGAGCCGAAGCGGACGAGGTTGCCCTGCCCGTCATAGACTTCGGGAAACGCGCCCATGAAGTGCTGAGTGTATTGACCGTCTGAGTCGATGCGCACGGCTGATATCTGGCTGGTGTTCGGCAGGTCGTTATCAATCACCAGCGAATCATTGACGGGATCGAACTCCGCGAGGGTAATCCCGCCGAAAAGCACTTCGATCATGTCGCCGGCGGTTTCAGAGAACAGGCCAAGCTTGGCGGAGTGGTAATTGTTCATCGCCTGTTTGAAGGTGGCGGGATCGTTGGGGTTCGCCATCGTGGTCTCGCCGGTCGGGCCGATCTCCACGGGCACGGTCCACGCGCCGAAGCTCTCGGTGAACACGCCGGAAAGTGCGACCAGTTGTTCGTCGAGTCCCCCGTCGAGTGTGGGCCTGATGACCGGAAAGACGTTGAGGTCGCGCCTTCGATACTCGGGCAAGGGTGTGGTGGCGGTGAGGTTGGAGACGCTAAGATTCACGCCGTCGTCGTGGATGGTGAAGCGTCTGACCTGATGGGTGTATGCACCGTTGCTGCCGGGCGTGTAAGCGCCCTGGAAGTTCTGTCCGAAGACGAGCTGCATCTGTCCGCCGAGTTCATACATGGCTCCGCCGGTGACCTTGAACATCGGGTCCTGGATCTGTCGGATGTGATCCGACGCGGTGCCGGTGCCTTGGATCACCCAGTCGGCGAGGCCGGGCAGGTCGATCGCGGTCAGCCGATCGAAGGTCTCAAAACTGAACAGCGATCCGACCGAGCTGACGCCGTAGCCGCCGGTCATATAGAGCGTGTCACCGACCTGCTCGAACTGGTTGTTGGTGGTGCTCAACGAGGCGATTTCGGTGCTTGAAAACCCGCCGGACGGGCCTTCGATGGACCGGCCCCAAGCCTGTCGGGTGAGAGGATCGATGACCCAGACCTCCCGGTTGGCGGAGGCTTCGGGGAAGTTGAGTACGCCGATGTTTTCAAAGCCGTGCATCCCGTTCGTCCGCCCACCGATGAGGATCCATCGGCCGTTGTGGATGCCCGCGGCGAAGGAATGCAGCGTCGGGACCGAGGCCTGCCCCATGTCATAATCGCGCAGCTCGAGAGTGAAGTTCAGGCCGCCGTCGATGACCGGCGATACCGTGGCGGTCTGGTTCGCACCATGAGTCGGCAACACGGCCGATGTCAACACCACCACCCCGGCCACCACGCACTCAATCGTACTCCTACACCGCATCACAACACCTCAGCGCCCCGGCAAGACATAAGAAAGCCCGCCCGCCGACGATCGGCAGGCACGAAATTCGTTCCGCTTTCTCCGTCTCCGTGAACGCCCGATCGCCTAGCGTCGGCGATGGTGTACCGCCGTCAACCCGATCGTCAGCAAAGCGAGAGTTCCCGGCTCGGGGATGTTGGCACCGGCGCCGGGCGGGACGCCGTTGTTCCAGTTGCCGAGGATGCCGTTGAGATCGCCGATGCCGACGAAGCCATCCCCGTCGAAATCACCCTGTGTCAGGTCGCCGGGCGTGACATTCTGGTTCCAGTTGCCCAGCACGATGTTCAGGTCCGCGATGCCGACGAAGCCGTCACCGTCGAGATCGCCGAACAGGATGGTTTCGATCGAGACGCCATCGATGTGGATCGCGCCGTTGTGGTTGTTGAGTTGCCGGAAGACAAAGCTGACCCGGACCTCCACCGCACCGGAAGGCGCGATGTCCACGATCTGATGCGGTATCCAGACGTCTTCGGGCGTGCTGCCGTCGGCGATGAGAAGCTCGGTCTGGCCGAGGAAATCCGCCGACCCGAAGGCCCCGCCGAAGACGCTGTAATACTCGAGCTTCATGAAGACCTGATTGTCTTTGCCGGCGAGCGTGTCCTGGCTTCGGATGAAAGCGCTGGCGTCGAGTGTGACCTGCATGTCCTCGGTGACGGCGATGCCCTGATAGGCCCCGGAGTAATTCTCTCCGCCGTTGAACTGCCCGAAGATCTTGAGCGAGTGGGTCCCGTCGAGGGCGGCTTGGGATTGAGCTGAAACATTGCCCGTGGTGTTGCCGAAGGTATTCCACCCGGCGAGCGATCCGCCGAAGTCATCGAAGCTGCCGTTGGTGAGAGTCGTAGGTGGCGGCGGTGGCGGGCTGTTGGGATCGCGGATGGCGAGCACCCTACCGTCGATCGATACGACATAGAGTTCTCCATCGGCGTCCTGCGCGAAGCTGACGGGTTGGCCGAGTGACTGGCTTCCGGAGGCGATCAGCAGGGCTTCGAACTGGCCGGTGGACACGTCGCCAGCAAAGAGTCTGGGTCCGGCGAAGTCACCGCCTTGAAAATCCGCAAAGATGTACTTCCCGACAAGGGAAGGGATGGCACTGCCGCGGTAGACGAACCCGCCCGTCACGGACACGCCGTCCTGATGGTCATACTCGAACAGCGGCGGCGTGATGCCGTTGGCGTTGGCGAAGGCGTTGCCGATGTCGGGGGTCAGGTCGAAGCCGTCGGCCGGGTTGATGAGGAACGTGCCTTCCATCGTGGGCCAGCCGTAATTCCCGCCGTTCTGGATGAGGTTGACCTCTTCGATGTTGAAGTGTCCGACCTCGCCGACCAGCACGTTGCCGGTGACCGGATCGATGCTGAGCCGCCAGGGGTTTCGATGGCCGTAGGAATAGATTTCCCCGAGCGTATTCGGGTCGGCATCGGCGGCGAAGACGTTGGACGGGACGATGCCGTAGTTCCCGTTAGCGCTGTTATTACCGAGCGGGTCGATCTTCAGGACTTTACCGAGCACCGAGCCGAGTTCTGCGGCGTTCTGCGCTTCGGGGTTGACCCCGCCGTTGAAATCGAACAACCCGTCACCGACGGAGATGTAGAGATGACCGTTGGCATCGAAAGCGAGGTCGCCGAAGTTGTGTTCGTTATCGAGTTCCTGAGCGACGAACAGTTCGCGTCGGGTGACGTTCTGCCCGGGGCCGGAGGTGATGAGGAAGTTGGAGCCGATCGCGCCGTGGTCTACGGTGTATTCGACGAGCACGGCGGCGTGTTCATCACCCGGCGCGACCGAAGCCGGGGTGATGACCGGTGTGAAGTCATAGCCGCCGGGGGCCTTGGGGGCCTCGGTGACGAGGGCGTAGAACTTGCCGAAGCCGGGCGAGGCGTTGTTGGCGAAATCGGGGTGGAACGCGACGCTGGTCAGCCCGTAGGCAAACGGGGCGATGCTGGTTTCGGCGGTGTTGGTGTTGAGGTAGACGCCGTCATTATCGGGGATGATGTTGCCGTTGGCGTCGAGGATGCGTACCAACCCGCCTAGGGTGGAAGCGACCATGCGACCGCTGCCGTCGGGGATGGGGACGACTTTGGTCGGGAGCATCTGATCGACGCCCTGAACCGTGCCGTTGAGTCCGACGGCAAAGGGGTCGAGCCGGACTTCGGTGGTGCCGACCGGGACGGTCGGGAGCCAGTCGGTGGCGGCTAAAACAGGTGACGACAGCCCAAGACAAGCGATCAACGCGGGGACATACCGTTTCATCACGCCTCCCAACGATAAAAAAAGCCCCGGCGTGTAACTTGTTACATGTAAGCCCGTGTTACATCACAAGATAAACAGA
>CAZJCN010000195.1:0-5261 GCA_964544195.1 uncultured Phycisphaeraceae bacterium
GGTCAAACCCGGAGGACGGATCGTCGTCCTCAACCACTTCCGTAGCCCGAATCCGTTCATTGGCTGGTGGGAACGTGTGTTGAATCCTATCTTTGTGAAAATCGGTTGGCGGAGTGACTTGGCACTCGAGGACTGTTTGGCCGATACCGGGCTGAACGTCCAGTATCAGTTCAAGCCGGCCCGTGCGGACCTCTGGCAGATCGTTGTACTCGCTAGCGAACAAGATCTGTCCAAGCCGGGAAACATACCCTCGTCTGAATCGAGCCGAGTACTGGATGACGACACCTCGGGCAAGTCGCACGCTGCTTTGGCGATGGAGTAGGTCTTTTCGATCGTTGGTATTCTCAATTTACATGTTTGCCGCCCGGCGGGTGTCGGCGTATATTCGCTTGTGTCACATTAAGAAGAGACAAGGGCTTATGCGTCACCACACCCAACGCGCTTCATCCGATCCGATGCGGAGTGATTGGCGAACGGGCCGACGGTCCGGTCAGAAATTGCGATTCGCATTCGGCTTGGGATGGGGGGTGACGCTGTGTTTATGGTTGATGTCTTGGGTTTTTGCTCCGGCATCGTTTGCGGAGGATACGGGGGAGGTTCAGCCACATAGATCGTTTCTGCCGGCAGGGGGGTACGGCCCTGTCGTCTCAAATGATGCGGTGTTTTTCGCTCGCAAAGTCACTGCTTGGAATGAGAATGGTTCATCCTGGCTCTTGTTGGAAGACGATGCCGGGTTCGGTATCGGAGTGTATGGCTTCCGTGCGAACGCGGCGGTTGTACGCATCGACACGGAAACCCGACCCGGGAAAGTCATCCGACACATAGCCGTGTATTTGGATCATGCACGCCACCTGCAAGGTAGTGGGGCTGTTTCAGCCGAGGCGCCTCGACTGCTTGTAACCGCATCCATCACCGGCCACATCCGAACCGAAAACGACTGGTTTCAACAGGTGGACCATCCCCCCGCGCATGCATTAGTCGAGGCAGCTCTCGCCAGGATCCGTCGCTATCATGAGTCCTTGACCAAGATAGCATTGCATCCACCTGCCGAGCCTTTGTTCGATCCTTCGATCTTTGAATCTCGCTTGGCCCGACGCTACCAACCGGGGCCTGTGCTCCGCACCCGGCCCGAGCCTGTTGCTGAAATCCAGGCACCGTCTGAACCCAAACCGAGTGAAGCCGGTGCGATGGTCACATCCCCCGGTACACTTCCTCCACCGGTACCGAATGCCGGACTGCGTGCTGAAAAACGTCCTGAATCGCCGGATACCTCATCCTCCAGACCGGCTGTCAGCACCCAAACAGTTCCCGCGGGAGATGCCTATGAGAATCGTGTGTTGCCGGTTCGCGGTACCGTCAGCCTGTTAGCGGATCGGGTGGTCTATGATCCGGGCGAAGACGAGGCCGTGATCATGCTCATCGGCAACGTGCGTCTGTTCTACGAGGATCTCAAGAAAGACAGGCAGGTTTCACTTAGGGCTGAGCGTGTCGTTGTGTTTATGGATGGCGATGCCGGCTCCGGCTCCGTCGCCCCCGCATCTGTTGATGCGGGCAAAATTCGTGGCGTATACCTCGAAGACAACGTGATCGTGAGTGATACCGGTTTCACGGTTCGTGCTCCTCGTGTCTTTTACGATATTCAACATAACCGTGCCACGTTGTTGGAAGCGGTTGTATACAGCTATGATGCGACTCGCCAGCTCCCGTTGTACATGCGCGCGGAAACGGTTCGGCAGACCTCGGCCAGCAGCTTTGAAGCCGAGGGCGTCAAGCTGACCACAAGCGAATTTGCCGAGCCTCACTTTGCTATCGGAGCCGCAAAGCTGACGCTCGATCAGGAACAGGTCGAAGGAGCCATCCGTAACCGTTATTCCGCAACCAACACCACGTTGGAAGTCAAGGGGACCCCTTTCTTCGTTTGGCCTTACCTGGAAGGAAGTTTGGCGGATATCCCGCTCAAACGTGTCAAAGTGGGACACGACAGAAACCGCGGGGCGGAGGTGGAGACGGTCTGGGATATATTTGCTCTAGCAGGCAGACAGGCTCCCGAGGGAGTTGAACTGCTGGGGCGGGCGGACATCCTTGGTGACCACGGGCCGGCGGTGGGAGCTGACCTCGAATACGGCCTTAACAACATGTTCGGACAGGCCAAGGCTTACCTGCTCGCAGCGGACAATGGAACCGATGAAATCGGTGGACGGGAGATCGAACAGGACGGCGACCCACGCGGGTTCTTCAAGTGGCAACATCGTCATTATCTCGCCAACGGCTCCGAGCTATCGCTCGAATCTGCCTACGTCTCGGATGAAACTTTCCTTGAGGAGTTTTTCAAGGACGAGGCCAATGAAGCGAAGCAGTACGAAACCTCGCTCTACTGGAAGAAGCAGCAGGGCGATCAGGCCCTGACTTTTTTGGCCCGCTACGATCTGACTGACTTCACCCCCCAGTTGACCACGCTTCAGGCTCCGGGTTACACCGTGGATAAAGCCCCCGAGGTCGGGTATTACCGTACCGGAACCAATCTGGCTGACGGGCGGGTGACCTGGTTCAGTGAGAATCGCGCTGGTTTCGTCCGTGCTCGGCCGGGTGAGGACACGCCTATGGATCGGGGCTTTGGGAACAGCGCTTCCATGCGGTTGTTCGGCATCCCAAACAACACCCGTTTTGAAGATGCGTTGTTTGGATCGGGCGTTCCTGATGAATGGGTATTCCGCGTTGATTCCCGACAGGAACTGAGTCTTCCCTTGGACTATGACGGGATCAATATCACCCCTTACGCAGTAGGGCGGGTCACTGCCTATGACGAGGACTTCTCCGCTTTCGCCGGGGAAGATGAGCAGGTACGTCTATTCGGTACGCTTGGTGTCCGGACCTCGACCGAGCTGCATAAAACTTTTGATGCGGAAAGCCGCCTGTTCGACGTCCACGGCCTTCGGCACATCATCGAGCCGGCTATCGACGTCTTTTTCTCCGGTGAAACACTCGATTCCTCTGACCTGCCCGTTTATGACTCCGATGTAGAGGCTCTACAGGACGGTGCCGGCGTTCGCTTCGGACTGACTAATACTTTTCAGACCCGCCGTGGCGGCCCCGGCCGTGAGCGCACGGTGGATTGGATCGTCTGGCGTACCGATCTGGTTCTTCGCAGTGATGACGCCGATGTGAACACCGAACTGGCACGGTTTTTCGAGCACCGCCCGGAATTCAGCGCCGGCGGCGATCACCTTTACACCGAATTACTCTGGCTGGTCACCGATACCTTCGGTTTAGCAGGCGAGCTGGTCCACAGCCTGGAGAAAGACCGAGTCGTCCAGTGGCGCTTCGGTGGCACCCTTCAGCACACCCCGCGCCTCTCCAGCTTTGTCCGTTACGATGAGATCGACCTGCTGGACAGCAGGCTCCTGTCCTACGGCTTTACATACATCCTTACCGTCAAGTACGAGTTTGGATTCCAGCAGCGAATCGATTTTGCCCGCGATGAAACCCGTTCCATTGATATTTGGCTTGAACGGAGGGTGCCCCGCTGGCGGGTCCGGCTCAGTGCAAGCGTCGATGATCTGGACGATAATCAGGCCATCGGTATCGTCCTGATCCCCGAAGGGTTCGGGGGCGGCCCCTCTCCACTGATCCGCTGATAAGCGGCTGTATCTTTTGACAGGTGGTGTTTCACCGCAAGGTGTGAGCCGGGCGTGTTTTCCCGCGGCCTGTCCGGATGGGTATACTGTTCGCCCCGATAGACCTTTAATCCAAAGACCTCTTGGAGACTTCGACGGTGCTCAAGTTCTTCCGTAAATACAACAAGTGGATCCTCGGGATCGGCGGCAGCCTGCTGATGGTCATCTTCCTGATTCAGCCGGTCATGTCCATGTTCCAGCCCGACATCAACAAACAGGTACGGGGCACCTATGACGGCGGGGAAATCACCTTGGGGGACATCAAGGCCGCCAGCGCGGATCTGGCTGTGTTGCAGCGGTTTGGTCTCTTCCTGGACCCGGACCCGCAGGAACCGAGTGGGGGGCGTGATCCGATCCGATGGGCGCTGATCCTCAAGGATGCCCAACGTCTCGGTTTGGATGCCAGCAATCGGGAGGTCACCGAACTTCAACTCCGGCTCGGTCAGTCGGACGCCGACGTCGAAATGCTGGCCAGCCGATTGAACGTGACCACGGGGTACATCCGACAGGCCCTGCGCCGATGGCTCATCGTCCAGACCTACAAGGAACTCATGGCTGGGCAGGTTCACATGCCCGGTGCCCAGCGGGCCGAACTGCTCCGTCAAGCACTGCAGAACCGGGAATCGGCGGGCTTCTATGAAGCGATGGCCTACGGCTCGTCACGGCTCAGCAAACCCCTGATCGAACACTTCCTGCAGGATCAAGGCGCCCAAGTGGAAGGGCGAGTTGTTCTTGTTCCCGCGGAAAAGTTCCTGGACGAAACACCGGCCCCCAGCGAACAGGACGTTATCGAACTATTTGAACAGTACAAAGATGACCTTCCGGGGCGAGGCGAGCCTTATGGTTTCGGTTACCGGATCCCGGATCGCGTGAAAGTTGAATACTTGGCAATCCCCTTTGACGAGGCTTTGCGCGTGGTACGGGTCACCGAGGCTGACGCACTGGCACACTATCGAGAGCACCCTGAAAGGTTCAGTACTACTGCCCCCGATGGCACGCAGGGCGATCCTCGGCCTTACGATCAGATTCGAGACCGGGTAATCGAGGACCTCAAGCAACAGCGGGCTTTTGAGCTTGTGGAGAAGATGGCCAAAACGGCCTACGGCTACCTCTACGAAGATACTCGCGGCTTGCCCAGAGATGGTGATTACCGGTTGATCGACGATCTGGGGCAACTCACCCCGCTAAGGCAGATCGCCGATCGGCTGGAAGAGGAATTCGGATTGTTACCGCAGGTTTATCCTGCCGGAGACTGGGTGGTTGCTGATGAATTGCCCAATCTGCCCGGGATCGGTCAAAGCCGATTGGCGGACAACCTCAACGTTGATTTTCGCTCGTATGTTCTCAGCACCAGGGAGTTGGAACCTGACAAAGACAACCCCTTGCTTCCGCGTAGATTACAGGTTGGACTGGTCGCCGCCCCAACCCTCGGGGTGGACGGGTCACGCTATCTTTTCCGCTTGACGGATGCCCAACCCACACGACTTCCCGCATCCATCGACGAAGTTCGAGATCGTGTTCAACGGGATGCCCACCTGCTTGCAGCATATAAACGGCTCCTTGAAGCACAACAATCTTGGCGCGAAA
>CAZJCN010000196.1:0-1841 GCA_964544195.1 uncultured Phycisphaeraceae bacterium
CGCCAGGAACTGAACCGAGCCAAGGTCGCGGATACCGCCCGTGTCGATTACGCCCGGGTGCGCCGGATGCGGGAGCCGCTGTGGCGCCTGGCGTTTGAACGCATGGCTTCCAAACCCGCCCGGGAGCGACAGGCCCTCGAACGGTTCCACCGCACCCACCGTGGCTGGCTCGATCACTGGGCCCTGTTCAGTGCCCTGAGAAAAGCTCACCGCAACCGCGATTGGTGGATGTGGGACAACGGCCTGCGGCGGCGACGAAAGAAAGACCTTCAATCAGCCCGGGATACGTTCGCCGACGAGATCGCGTATCACGTCTTTCTCCAGTACCAGTTCGAGAAGCAGTGGACCGCCCTGAAACGCTACTGCAACCGAAAGGGCATCGGCCTGATCGGAGACATCCCCATCTTCGTCGCGCACGAGAGCTGTGACGTCTGGGCACACCCCGAGCTGTTCATGCTCCGACCCGACGGCCAACCCAAAGTCATCTCCGGCGCCGCGCCCGACGCGTTCAGCAAGACCGGCCAGCTCTGGAAACACCCGCTGTACGACTGGCGACGACACAAGGCCGAGGGCTATGCCTGGTGGGTCAGCCGTTTCAAACGTTGCCTGGCCCAGTTCGACGCCGCCCGGATCGACCACTTCCTCGGCTTCTGCCGCTACTGGGAAGTCCCGGCAGGGCACAAGGACGCCCGGCGGGGCCGATGGCGAAAAGGGCCGGGGGACGACCTGTTCCGCGTGCTGGAACGCCGGCTGGGACGAGTGCCCATCATCGCGGAGGACCTTGGCCTGCTCACCCCGCAGGCGGCGGCTCTGCGTGATCGGTTCGGATTCCCCGGCATGCGCGTGCTCCAGTTCGCCTTCGGGCAGGACGACAGTTACCACGCCCCGCACAACTGCCCGCGACGATCCGTCATCTACACCGGCACCCACGACAACGACACCATCCGGGGATGGTTCGCCAAGGCCGACCGACAGGGCAGGGACGGCCGACCCAGCGAACGCAAACGGGCGCTGGCCTACACCCACGGCTCCCCGGCCACCATCCATTGGGATATGATCCGGGCCGCGTTGTCATCCCCGGCCGATACCGCTATCTTTCCCGTACAGGACCTGCTGGGGCTGGACAGCAAGGCCCGCATGAACGTGCCCGGCACCGTCCGCGGCAACTGGACCTGGCGACTGCCGACCGGCCGACTCAACCGGACCTTGGCCAAACGCTTTGGCGACATGACCACACTCTACGGGCGGGCATGACCCGTGACTCATACGGACCTGTCGAACAACCTTTTCTTTTATTCGGGATGACTCACCATGGGCAAGAACACGACCCGTCGATCCAAACGCACCGCTGTTAAAACGGTTAACGTGATTCAACGCCTGCGTAACCTGGCTATGAACCTGCGCTGGACATGGGACGCCGACACCCAGCGCCTTTTCGCCTCGCTCGACCCGGCGCTCTGGGAAGCCCACGGGCGAAACCCCCTGGTCCTGCTCGAACAGCTCCCCGATCACCGCGTCCGCCAGCTCGAAAACGACCGGGACTTCCTCGCCCAGCTCAAAGCTCGCGAACAGGACCTGGCCGCCTACCTTCGCTGCAAGACCTGGTTTGCCCGCACCGCGACACCCCGACAGAAGCGCATGCGCGTCGCCTACTTCTGTGCCGAGTTCGCCCTTCACGAATCCATCCCGATCTATTCCGGCGGGCTGGGTGTCCTCGCCGGCGACCACCTGAAAAGCGCTTCCGACCTCGGCATTCCGCTCGTCGCCGTCGGCCTGCTCTATCGACACGGCTATTACCAGCAGCACATCAACCACGACGGCTCCACGCAGGCGATCTATCC
>CAZJCN010000196.1:1941-5201 GCA_964544195.1 uncultured Phycisphaeraceae bacterium
CACGTGACCAACGGCATCCACTGGCAGACCTGGCTCGCGCCCGAAGCCCAGCCGCTTTACACCCGATACATCAAGCCCAAAACCCTCGGCCCCGACGCATTCGACGACCCCTGGCGTAAAGCCGACCGCATCCCGCCACAGGAAATCTGGAACCTCCGAAACATCCTTCGGCGTCGATTGGTTCGGTTTGCACGTCAACGGCTCGTCGAACAGGCGACACGTCACGGCGGAGACGCCAACGACATCCTCAACGCCGAGAACATGCTCCGTGAGGACATCCTTACCATCGGCTTCGCCCGACGTTTTGCCACCTACAAGCGTGCGCCGCTGATCTTCCATGACATTAAGCGCCTGCTGAGCATCCTTAATCACGCCGACCGACCCGTGCAGTTGATCTTCGCCGGCAAGGCGCACCCGGCCGACCGGGAAGGGCAGGCCTACCTCCAGAAGATCGTGCAATTCGCCCGCAAGCCCGGGTTCCTCGGCAGTGTTGCGGTGCTGGAAAACTACGACATGCAGATCGGACGCATGCTCACCAGTGGGTGCGACATCTGGCTGAACAACCCGCTTCGGCCCAACGAGGCCTCCGGCACCAGTGGCATGAAACCGCCCCTGCACGGCGGGGTGAACCTGTCCATCCTCGACGGCTGGTGGCCCGAGGGCTACAACAAACGCAACGGCTTCGCCATCGGTGACGGCCGACAGTTCAAGAGCCGACGCCGGCAGGACGCCTACGACGCCGACTGCCTCTACACGCTCCTCGAACAGACCATCACCCCGATGTTCTATACCCGCAACCGTGCCGGCCTGCCTGTGCGGTGGATCAAGGTCATGCTCAATTCCATGAAGACCATCCCCGGCACGTTCAATACGAACCGCATGGTCGGCGAATACACCCGGGAGTACTACCTCCCGGCTCACGAGGGATAACCACACCCCCAGACACGTTCGTTGTTCCGATCCGGCGCCGTGATCCACCACGGCGCTTTTTTTATCAGTAACCCCACACGCCCCGGTTTTATCGTTGAGGATTAATCCCGTTTGACGCCGACGAACAGCTCCCACGGGTCGTCCCCATCCACCTCGGCTGTTCGATGCTCCGCGTCGAACCCGGCTTCGTGCATCCACGCCAGCCACTGCGACGACGCAAACAGCCCGCACGTGTGCCGATCTTCGACAACACGCACCTGTCGCGTTTCCCGGTCCCGGATCAGGTAGAGCAGGATCATCTCGAACGTGTCGTCGTGTGGGTCGGGATCGTGGACGAAAGTGAAATACGTCAGGTCTTCGTGGTCGGTGGTCGTGCCGTCGTCGGCCACCTCGCCGTCGGTAAAGGTTTCACGGGTGTATGTCGGCGCGATCACACACAGCCCACCGGCCCGGCAGTGTTCATGCGCGGTCTGCAACGCCCGTCGGACATCCTGCTCGCTGAGCATGTAGTCGATCGCGTCGTGGATCATCACGACATCAAACGCTTGACCAAGTCGGATCGACCGCATATCGCCCGCCACGATCGTCGCCTGCGGGACCAGTTGCCGACAGTTTTCCAGCATCGGTTCGGACAGATCGACCGCCGTGCAATCGAAATCGTCGGCCAGGTGTACCAGCGTGTGCCCACCGCCGGCGCCAAGCTCCAGCACGCTCAGTCGCCTGCCGGGGTGTCGGCCGAAATGCTCCGCGATCAGGCCGCGCAGCCGCGCCGCCTCGGCGGTGTAATGCTCAGGCGGGCTGAGCCAGGGCCATAAGTACGCGAGGTCATCGTACAAGCGCGGCTTCGTCATCACCCGATGATAGCCGACCCTGCACTTCGACGGCGATCATCCACAACACCGCCTCAGCCGTCACCGAGCCGACAGGACCCAACCGCGCGTCATAGTCTGCCACCTTCACCACGCAGTCGCCCACCGGGCCCCACAGGTCGATCAGCCGTTCGTTACGTTTCAGATCCGCCCGTTGCGTGTTGTACCCGTTGACGATCCATGTCACCCCCCGGCCGGCCTGCCGCAGCAGCTCCGGTTCGCCCCATTCCCAGCTCCCCGCCGTCTCGTATCGGCCGACCGCCAACAGGTAATCCGCTTCGCCCGGCGATGCCAGAGACGGGTTCGACCCGTCATGCGTCAACACCCGAAATAACCCAGGATCACCCGCGTAATCCGTGCCGACATGGTACGGCAGGTATCGGCCGCCGACACGCAGCCACACGATCCCGTCATCACGCAGCACCTGTTCGATCTTCACCGCCGTTCCACTCAGGCTCCGCCACGATGCCGTGCCGATATTACGCAACACCTCCGTCAGTCCGTCCAGATATGCACGTCCCAGGACGCCTGACTCGATCGGGTCCAGCCAGCGATCGTGATGAAACCGCTGGAATCCGTAACGGTTCCATCGGCTTTGGCGCGTGTCGATTTCGAAACTCTGGCGCACCACCGGCACCCGGCCCCGACGGGTCAGCGCGGCAAACAATTCGCATTCATACGCCCACGCCGACACCGCGTTCAAGACCGTCTCCATCGGGGCGACCGTTCGCCCGGCTGCATCCTTCAGCCGACCGTCCGCCGCCGGCGCGTGATTATCGATCAAGACCGTACAGGCATCCTGTGCTTCGTCGAGCAGGCCGTAGCTGCGCAATCGCGCTCGAGACGCCAGCCCGATCACCACCGAACCGCGCGCTTTCAGCTCCGAAGCGTCCCGGATTTGCGTCGCCAGGTTCGCCCGGTCATCGGTTACTCGACCAGGCAGACCCAGCACGTACAGCACCACATCACCGGATTCCCCACGCCGCCCGTCGTAGCCCATCATCGCCCCGGCCCGCTGGCTCAACTCCCGCGCCATCCCGCCATCGCCGCGCACCCCAAAGCCCGCGCCGTGGTCCAATGCCTCGGCCGACACTTCCGCCGCGGATGTCAGGGCTTCCATGTGGGAGCCGATCCGGTCCACCCGTTCCAACAGACGGTTCAGGTATGCCCGCGCGTGCGGCGCCTCGTCGGCACGGACCACTGCCGCTGACAGTGGATCCCACACCACGCCAAGCACACACACCAGGATGAGTCTGAAGTGCAACGACATGGATGATGTTCTCTTCGAACGCGCAACACACCGGGAGCCTGCGCTACGATCGTTGACCGTCTTTAAGTCTCTATGCCAGTCTAAACCACGTCGTGCCCGATCCGAACAAAAAAAAACCGTCTCCGGCTGTTCCGGGCGATCTGTGCCGGCTCGGGGAAATAGATAAAGCTCGCAACCCGCCGATATCCTTG
>CAZJCN010000197.1:0-5188 GCA_964544195.1 uncultured Phycisphaeraceae bacterium
CTAGTCTTCCTTACGATCTCCCTTTCAGCGGATGTGGAGCAGAGCATGAATGTGTTAGTGACAGGCGGTGCGGGATACATCGGCTCCCATGCGGTGCGCCGATTGCTTCGGGATGAGCATGCCGTCACTGTTCTGGACAACCTAAGCCGAGGCCATCAAGCTGCGGTCCCGCCTGAGGTTCAATTTATTCAAGCCGATCTGCGAGATACAGATAAGGTTCAACAGACACTAGAAAAACACAACATTGACTGTGTGATGCACTTTGCGGCATTGGCGTATGTGGGCGAATCGGTCACTGAACCACTGACTTACTACGATAACAACACATACGGCACAATCAGCCTTCTGCACGCCATGGATAAGTCAGGTGTGAATCGGATGGTATTCAGTTCGACTTGTGCGACCTATGGCGAGCCGGAATCCATGCCGATCGTTGAAACCATGCCTCAACAGCCGATCAATCCGTATGGATGGTCCAAACTATTTGTTGAACGAATATTGATTGACTATGCCAATGCAAACAAAGATTTTGCGTTCGCTGCCTTGCGTTACTTTAACGTTGCTGGCAGCGCCAGTGACGGAAACATTGGTGAAGACCACGACCCGGAAACCCACATCATCCCGGTATTATTGAATGTTGCACTAGGCAAGGTGCCTAAAGTGACTGTATTCGGCGATGATTACCCGACCCCGGACGGGACATGTATCAGGGATTATATTCATGTGGAAGACCTGGTCGACGCCCACGCGGTCGTGATGGATGCGTTACAACCCGGAGATCAGCGCTTTTACAACCTTGGGATAGGACAGGGCCGAAGTGTAAAAGATCTGATCGAGGCGGCCCGCGAAGTCACGGGACGAAATATGCCGGTTGAAATCGGACCACGTCGCCCGGGTGATCCGCCGGTACTGTATGCCAATGCCGACAAGATTCGAAACGAACTGAATTGGAAGGCCCAATGTACTGATGTCCGCGAGATGATTGCGTCCGCATGGCAGTGGTTCCGGTCGCACCCTAACGGCTACAACGATAAGTAATGGAAGAGCACTACGATTCAGACTCTCATCAGACTTGGCACCCTAAACGTGGGTGGGGCTTTCGGGTGGTGTGCTGGCTGTTACTCGGAACACTAGCCGTCTCGGTCGCCGTCGCCTTGTGGTGGATAGTGACAGCACCTGCGGCATGAATCAAAGACGTTCACTCCGTTGGGCTGGAGAAAAGCGAAATACCGGGCTCAGCTTGATGAGCAGGCCTCCAAGTGGGAGCGATACGACCACGGAATACAATAATACCCAGAACCGCTCGAACAATTGGTCAGACGGGTCCCAGTGTGGGATCGGCTGACCGAGTAAGAACGGCAGGCCTCGAGCGGAGTATAGCGCCACTATGACGAGCTCAATAAAGATGCCGACAAACAAGACCAGCATCGCCAAAGAAATCACGGACTCACGGAAAACCAGACCGCGCAGTTGCAACACCGCAAAGGCACCGAATAAATAACCAAGTGTTTCAGGGCCAAGGATCGGCCCAGCCGGCAGTGGACCGGGTAATAGATTTTCCAAAAGCCCGACAATAAGCATGGACCATCCGACCATCCTGGGCGGTGCGTTCATCCCGATGTAAACCGCATAAATCAAAAGGAAATTCGGCGTAACACCCATCGGATCAGGGATACCAAGCAACGGCGTCAATCCGACCTGCATCAACAGGCAAAGATAAGCTACGATGGAAAACGCCAACCAATTCATGCTCGAGTATCCAAAGCCCGTGACGATTGTCGCGCCATGAGTTACTCCACCGGCACAAGGACGATCACGCCATGTAAAGAGGCCAGTGCCTGCTTCGGCTGAATACGGACGCGAAGATTCAACATGGGGCGGTCCGGATGGGGGTGAACATCAACCACCTTACCAACAATAAATCCGCGTGCCCTGAACTGCCAACTGTCGTCCGCCAACAGCGCCAGGTCGCCCGTTTGAATCGGCGCATCCAACGGGAATTCGTCGGTGACGAATGTTCTACCATCTTTATCCAAGGTAATGAACGCCGGCAGCGGCACGGCAGCCGGATCCAGAATCGGCTTGGTGATTCGAACCTTTAGGCTGGTACCCGCCGCGGTGATCAACTGTACGTCGGCTGTGCTTACAGATGTGCTGACCACCTTGCCGACCAGATCGGCCCCCCAGACCACCGCCAGACCATCACGCAGCCCGTGATCTGACCCGATGTTGATGGTGAGAATCGGATTGACTCGATCTCCATTAAAACTGATCACCTTAGCTCCGACGAAACGAATGTCTTCGGTATCCACCAGAGCATTGATGATCGCGAGATTGTCGCTGAGATTTCGCAGGCGAAGAATATCCTGCTCCAAGTTGTCTATGTAGGCTCTCGCCTGCTCAAGCTGCTGAACGAGGTCGCCGCCAGCAGAAAAATCGGCGGGGCTGTGTTCGCCGGGACGAATGGATGTTGACAAGCTGTGCAACACAGCTGCTGGCTTGGTGATGAGCGTGACGAATGAGCGTGGAACGTATGACACCCTTGTTGCAACCCAAGCCGGAAGCTGGCTGCTGATAAGCAACAGAACCACCAAAGCGATCATGACCCGCTTGGCGTTGATTGGTGATCGGTTCATACGCACGTCGGCCCGGCTGTGAGAATGGGTAAGGTTTCAGGTCGACTATTGCCGTCCGTTTTCCAGTACCCTAGGCGGAACAAGCCGTAAGGAAGACTCGACATGAGGACCTAAGCCTCATCCATGTCGCTTTCCATCGTGGCTTTCCACTCTTCCAGGTGTTCCAGATAGATAGCGGTACCCCGTGCCACGCAGGTCAGCGGATCATCAGCCACCCGGCAATCCAGGCCGGTGGCGTTACTGATAACCGTATCAATTCCTCGCAGTAATGATCCGCCCCCTGCCAGCACGACACCATTATCCACCAGATCCGCCGCGAGTTCCGGCTCTGTCCGCTCGAGCGTTCGTGTCACGGTTTCGATGATGGCACTCAGTGGCTCCTGTAATGCCTCCCGGATTTCCTCACTGGTGATGACGGTCTTGCGAGGCAACCCAGAGATCATGTCCCGGCCACGGACCTCCATTGAGCGTTCCTCGCCGTCCGGCGCCGCTGATCCGATTTCGATCTTGATCCGTTCAGCGGTCTGCTCGCCGATCATCAGGTTGTAGGCCTTTTTCATATGGTTGATGATGGCTTCGTCCATGTCATCGCCAGCCACGCGGACAGATTCGCACTGCGCGATATCCGCCAGCGACATGATGGCAACCTCCGTGGTCCCGCCACCGATGTCGACGATCATGCTTGCGGTCGCCTCGACGATCGGCAGGTTGGCCCCGATCCCCGCGGCCATGGGCTCTTCAACCAGGTACACCCGTCGGGCCCCGGCACGTTCCGCAGAATCCAGCACCGCTCGTTTTTCCACCGCGGTGATGCCTGAAGGCACCGCGATGACCACACGCGGTTTGACAAATGGCCGCTTGCCGTTGACTTTCCGGATGAAGTACCCGAGCATGGCCTCGGTAATCTGGAAATCACTGATCACGCCGTCTTTCAATGGCCGGATTGCGGTAATACTGCCGGGAGTCTTCCCGAGCATCTCCTTGGCGACCCAGCCCACCGCGTTACCGTTATTCAGGACTACGTTCGTTCCTTTTTTCACGGCAACCACACTCGGTTCATTCAGGACGATGCCCTCCCCACGCACGCACACCAAAGTGTTGCACGTGCCGAGGTCAATCCCCATATCGACGGAAAACCAGCTTAAGAGACTGT
The DNA here is from genome assembly GCA_964544195.1 of uncultured Phycisphaeraceae bacterium. Classification (GTDB taxonomy): domain Bacteria; phylum Planctomycetota; class Phycisphaerae; order Phycisphaerales; family Phycisphaeraceae; genus CAZJCN01. The sequence continues at coordinate 3,790 of CAZJCN010000197.1, forward strand.
CAAGATTCAATCGCCGTGGCCCCTGTCGGCCCGGGGTTAAGGAGTCGTCGGTCCGGACCGTGCGTTATTGTAGCCAATAGCCGCCACGACGTGCAGCGGCACCACAGCCGAAATATACCTGTCCGACTGTTATGTAAAACATCGGAGATTCCCACGGATGTGTTTGATTTTTATCGGAATCCGTCTGATCAGTGGACTTGGCGGATACGCCCCGTTGGATTCGATACCAAGTATGCCTTGCAACCGGTCAGCCGGGGATAAACCAAGTGGCGCTGCCGAACACCTGTTGACCGCGGAACCAGACATAACCTACCCCGGCGATCAGCGTCAGCAACGCGATAAACACCAAGACAGTATAGATATTCTCACCGGGGCCGGTACTGGCTTCTGCCATGTCGGGTCACTCCAAGATCAGGTGTCAATCAAACACAAGGCACAGCATCAAAGCTACGTCGCGATTCAGTGATCCTCAATAAGGGCCGGAGTACACCTGATCACCCGGCCGAACATCACCCTTCGCCAAGGTGATCCGTCCGGCGGCAACAGCCGACTCAACCTTGTCCACGACAAACGTGCCGACGTACTGCTCGCCACGGTGCACCAAGAACTTCATATTCGGCTCCACCCCATCCTTGGCTCCCACATTCACCTGAACCAGCAGGGTTCCTGCAGCGGACTGCACGTCGGTAATCGTGCCAGCAATCGCAACCGGTGCTTCCGCAGGCGGAGCGGATACCTCCCCGGTACTGATCTGCTGCCGATACTGTTCCGGGACCTTGGCGAGCAAGCCACGCAACTCGATGTTGTCCTGCTCCAGGCTGACCATCTTCTCGCCCAACTGACGGACCTGGCGGGTCAGGCTGTCACGCTGACTCTCGAGTTCATTATTACGGTCACTGAGCTGAACAAGTTTAGTCTGGGCGTCCACCAAGGCCTGTCGGGTCTTCTTGAGGTCTTCCGTCGTCACCGAGAGCAGATCGGCATCCTGCACAGCGGCCGCGGACAGACGGGATAATTCGGCTTCGAGCTGAGCAAGCTTACGCTGCCCCTGAAGGGCTTGAGCCTTGGCATCATCGCGTTCGGCTTGAAGCCGGATGCGTTCCTTGGTCAGCTCTTCGATCTGCTGAGTGTGCCGGCTGGCCTGCTCGGCAAGCCGTTCCTGCATTGCCGAGATTTCCTGCTGGCTGGTCCGGGCACTCTGTTGAGCGGTAGCCAGCTGGCTCTTGAGGCTGTTGATCTGCCCGCTCAGATCCTCAGTCTTGGCCACGTAAGGAACGACCAAGGCAACCAGCAGGACGGACAGGACGGTCACAAGCACAACGAAGACTTTGGTCAGCGGACTCAAGGGTACATCCTCTCGAATCGAGGTCAGTGAAAACCGGTTGAGGCACGGGAATGA
>CAZJCN010000198.1:0-5174 GCA_964544195.1 uncultured Phycisphaeraceae bacterium
GCGTTGCGCGCCCGTGTGGAAAAACCGAACGCTGTCCGGGTTGTCGTATCCGTCACCATGCTGCCAACCTTACATCCGCAAACACCTGTCACCTCCCATGCCCGGCGGACATGTAAGGATTGTACCGGCTTACCTCTTCTTACCATACTGTGGGGTTCGGTAAGGGTATCCATATCCAGCAGGTAACGTCCTTGCCTTCTTCACCGTAGACCGTCGGCCAGATAGCCGACCTGCTGGGCTACCAGGACATCTACTTCATTCAGCCGGCAGTTCAAGCGATACGACGGGATGAGCCCCAAGGCTTATCGAAACCGACACGGATAAAGCAGGATGGACTGCCGATCATTGGTACATGCCGTAGCGGTCCAGCAGCTCGATCACGAACCGGTAAGTCTGCCAGGTGACCTGTGGCGGGATGGAATGATCGGAGTGGTAGATGTAGCCATGCGAAGCCATCCCCGCTTCGAGTTTCGACCGGACCTCCTGCTCAATCTTTTCGCGGTCGTTGGTCATCAGGACCATGATGTCGATATTGCCGAAGAACGAGAGACGATCGCCGTACTTCGGCACCAGTTCACGGATGTCCATACCCGCCTTGGCTTCCAGGGGCTGCAGGCAATCGAAGCCGGCCTCGAGGTACAGGTCGATCACGCCGTTGACGTTGCCGTCGGTATGGTAGATCACCTTCATGCCATTGGCGTGGGCGAACTCGGCAAGGCGCTGATGTTCGGGCCAGATCAGTTCGCGGTACTGCTTGGGTGAACAGAACGTGGAGCTGCGATACGCCATATCGCCGAAGATCCACAGCCCGTCGGGTTTCACCCCCGCATCGAGAAGCGCCTGGAAGTTGCGCAGCACGTTATCGACGCAGGTCGTACCGATGTCGCGTATCAGCTCGGGGTCCTCGATGATCGACATCATGAAAACCTCGTCTCCGAGGATCTTTCGGATGCACTCGAACGGCTCCACGCTGTCGATGTGCGACCACCGTTGGGTTTTCTGTGCGTGCGCGAATTCTTTTTTGATCTGGTCGAGATCGACCTGGATCGGCTGCTCAACCAGTGCCGGCCGAAAACGTTGCTCCCACACGTCCCGGCCGGTGCATTCCCAACCCAGGTGCTCGGGCGTGCCGGACTTGTGCTTCCACAGACGGATCAGCCCGCCGTTGCCGTCGCGGACCACCTTCGTCTGCTCGTCTTCCTCGATCACGACCTCGGGACCGGGGAACGGCATGGGCCAATACCAGCACAACAGGTGCATGTCCGTCCCCAGCGCTTCCAGTGCCGCGGCATAGTCTCCATCGAAACCCTGCTGCTGCCAGTTCTCAATGGTTTCGTTCCAGAAGTGGTCGTAACGGGGGATGCGATCATGATCGCGTCGTTCCAAGGCACGCTGGACTCGTTCTACGCTCGTGAGTGTGTGGGTCGTCATGGCAGACCTCCGAAGTTAATCATCTGAAGTTAATCAACCGCCCGGCAGCCGGCCGTTCCCTGCTCCGGACCCGGATTGACTCCCGTTCAACGGTTGTGTCGGAGAAGAGGAAATAAAACTCCAGACATGATAATCTTATTTGATCCCGTGTTTAAGACGATGCCGGTTAACGAAGGTAAAAAGTTAAAAATGCCGACCGGAAAAGCCCGTGGTCGATCGTCCGTCCCTCAGCCGACGCGGCCATACCCCCGCCTGACCTCACCAGACCGCTTTTTTTATTACGATTACGCTTCTGTAAGCCTCCAGACATGTGTCTGTCTGAATGAAAAGGACCGAGTCCGCCATGAAAATCACCCTGCCCGACGGCAGCACCAAGGAGTTTGACCCCCCTGTCACCGCCGCCGACGTCGCCGCGAGCATCGGCGAGGGGCTCGCCAAGGCCGCGATCGGAGCCAAGGTCAACGGCGAACTGTACGACCTGCACCGCCCCCTGCCCGGCGACTGCGAGCTGGCGATCATCACCCGGCCGCGAACCGACAAAAAGGGCAAAAGCAAGTGGCCCGACGGCCGACCCGACCCCGACGCGCTCTACCTGCTGCGACACTCCTGCGCCCACGTCATGGCCGAAGCCATCTGCCGGCTCTGGCCCGACACCCAACTGGCCTACGGCCCGCCGTTGGACAACGGCTTCTACTACGACATCAAACTCGATACCCCCATCTCCAGCGACGACTTCCCGAAGATCGAAGCGGAGATGAAAAAAATCATCGAGGAGAATCGGCCGTTCGTCCGTTACGAACTCGATGCCGATACCGGCTTCCCCAAGCTCGACGCCGAGGGAAACAAGTACAAGGTCGACAACGCCAAGCGAGCCTGTGCCGCCGGCGCCAAGACCTTGTCGTGGTACGTCACCGGCCCGGCGGAAGGCTTTGAGCCTTGGTCGCTGATCACCACCCAAGCCCCCGAACCCAGCTACTTCGAAGACCTGTGCATGGGACCGCATATCCCGAGCACCGGCGTCATCGGCGCGTTCAAAGTCATGAGCGTCGCCAGCTCGCACTGGCACGGCGACGTCAACTCGGATCGCTTCCAACGGATCTACGGTACGGCGTTTTTCACGCAGGCCGACCTCGATGAATACCTCGAAAACCTCGAGCAGGCCCGACAACGCGATCACCGTGTCATCGGTCCAAGACTGGGCCTGTTCACCATCGACGACAAGGTCGGGCAGGGTCTGATCCTCTGGAAGCCCAACGGCGCGATCGTTCGACAGGAACTGCAGAACTTCATCGCCGAACATCTCAACCGCCAGGGATACAAGCAGGTCTTCACGCCACACATCGGTAAGCTCGGACTGTACAAAACCAGCGGCCACTACCCCTACTATCAGGACAGCCAGTACCCGCCGCTGGTCAGCCGGGAGCAGGTCAAGGCGTTGGCCGAGGAAGGCTGCTCCTGTGCCCAGCTCGCCAACATGATGGAAGCCGGGGAAATCGACGGCTACCTGCTCAAGCCGATGAACTGCCCGCACCATATCCGCATCTTCGCCAGCGACAAGCACAGCTACCGCGACCTGCCGATCCGGTTGGCGGAGTTCGGGACGGTGTATCGCTGGGAACAGTCCGGCGAGTTGGGTGGGATGACGCGCGTCCGCGGCTTCACCCAGGACGACGCCCACCTGTTCTGCACCGAGGCCCAAGTCGCGGAAGAGCTGCAAGGCTGCTTGGAACTGGTCAAGATCGTGTTCAACACACTGGGGATGACCGAGTATCGGGTTCGCGTCGGCTTGCGAGACCCGGACAGCGATAAGTACGTCGGCGAGCCGTCGCAGTGGGACAAGGCGGAGGCCGCTTGCATCGAAGCGGCGAAGAGTCTGGGCGTCGAGTTTTCCAGCGAGGCCGGAGAAGCGGCGTTCTACGGGCCGAAGATCGACTTCGTCGTCAAAGACGTGATCGGCCGGGAGTGGCAGCTCGGGACCGTGCAGGTCGATTACCAGCTACCGATCCGGTTCGACCTGAGCTACACCGGGGCGGACAACCAACCGCACCGACCGGTGATGATCCACCGCGCCCCGTTCGGCAGCATGGAACGCTTCATCGGGGTGCTGATCGAGCACTTCAACGGCGCGTTCCCGCTGTGGCTGGCCCCCCAACAGATGCGGGTGCTGCCGATCAGCGACAAGTTCCTCGGTTACGCCAACAAGGTCGCCGACACGCTCAAGGCTGAAGGTTTCCGCGTTGCGGTCGATACCGGTAACGAAAGGCTCAACGCGAAGATCAAGCTCGCACAGGAAGACAAAGTTCCGTACATGCTCGTGGTCGGCGGCAAAGATCAGGAGGCCGGGACCGTCAGCGTTCGACACCGCAGCAAGGGCGATCAGGGCGCGGTACCGCTGGATAGTTTCATTGAATCGGCACGACAGGAACGCGACAGCCGATCACTCGGTGACTGAAACAGCGATTCTTGATCCTCGCACCATCCCGACTGCACTCTGCACAAGCAGACGGGGCACCGATACGGTACGCTATCCTCACACGTCTTGAGTTTGAGGATAGGGTTGAGATGGATGTGACAGGTCGATTCAGGGTAAGGCTGATCAAGGCTGGCGAGTACCGCCATGTATTCCTGTCGGCCTTGTGTGTTACCCTGATCGCAACGGCTGTCCCCGTCAGCGCGCAGTTCGGCGAGCTGATCGCGTTTCAATCGCCGGGTAATACGACGTACTACCTCGATGCGGATGCCGGCAACGACGAAAACCCCGGCACACGGCCCCGTCAGGCCTGGCGCACCCTCAGCCGGATCAATACGTCACGCTTCGCCCCCGGAGACCGCATCCTCATCAAGGCCGGCACAACCTACCACGGCAAACTCTGGCCCAAAGGCACCGGCATCCCGGGAAGACCCATCACCATCGACCGCTTTGGCGACGGCCCGCCGCCGGTGATCCACGGCGACGGCGATGCCTCGGCCACCATCCTCCTCGATAACGTCAACGCCTGGCACATCAAAAATCTCGAACTGACCAACACCGGCGATAAGCCAGAAACGTTCCGCTACGCCATCAGCATCCTGATCGACGGCATCGGCGACGCCGGGGATTTCCAGCTCGCCAACCTCCACATCCATGACGTCAACGGCTCCGACGAACCGGGCTTCGGAGAAGGCGCCGCCATCCTGCTTCGCAACCGGGGCGTCAACACCCGGTTCGACGGCGTGACCATCGAACACTGCACCATCGACAACACGCACCGCAACGGCATCGTGATCGACGGCGGCGACGCGGAACCGGGCGCACAGGCCAATATCAAGGTCGTGATACACGACAACGTAATCACCGGCGTCGGGGGTGATGGGATCCGGCTGGTCGGCTGTGAGTACCCGGTGGTCGAATACAACCGGATCGAGCAGGCTGGGCATTCCGGTGAGGGCAGGGCCGGCGGGATTTCGCTGATCAATTGTCGTAACGGGATCGTGCAGTTCAACGAGGTGATCGGCACCCGTGGTCCACGAAACGCGGCGCTCCGTGTCGGGCCGGGGTGTATGGAGAACACCCTGCAATTCAACTTCACACGCGACAACCGAGGGCCGATGGCGCAGCTGAGCGCCGATATCGCCTCGACCGGTTCGGTCGGGAAACGACTGAGCAACATCGGCACGGTCGTCCGTTACAACATCAGCCAGAACGACGGGGGCGGTTTCAAACTGATCGGTCCGGTGCGCGACGCCCGGTGCTACAACAACAC
>CAZJCN010000199.1:0-5173 GCA_964544195.1 uncultured Phycisphaeraceae bacterium
GCGTTCGGGGTCGGCACAGATGGGGCACGGGTCGGATTCCGTCACGTTGCCGCAGTGTTGACAGACCTTGAGATCACGTTTGAACGCGGTGATGGCTTCGGCCAGTTCCATCGCTTCCTCGGGTGGGGTCTTGAGCAGGTAAAACGCGATCCGCTCAGCCGAGCGTCGGCCGATCCCCGGCAGGCGGGACAGCTTGTCCGTCAAGCGTTCAAAAGCCGAGTTGGTTCGGGCCCGTGCCATGTCATCATTGTACGCGGGTTTACGCATCAAGGGGCGAAAGCTTATTTCAAGGACACCACACGATTCGAGTTCGAGTTGTTGAAAGATTCATGCCGATGAACGAAAACCCGACTACAATCTCCTGATGCGTGAAGATGACCATGTCTGCTTGTGCTTTCAGGTGTCGAAGCGAAAAATCGTCAACTTCTGCCGACGTGAAAAGCCGGCGGTGGCGAGCCTGATCAGCGAATGCCTCTCAGCCGGGACCGGCTGCCGATGGTGTGTGCCCTTCATCGAGAAGTTGCACCGCCAGTGCATGGATGGCGTGGATGATCCGGACCTGCCCATCAGCCCGGAGGAATACGCCATGAAACGGTCGAAGTACCGTCAGACCGGCGCACGGGATGAATGAGGTGCAGGCTGTCCGTGCTCCGCTTATGATGTCACCATGACGCCTACCGCCTTGATCATCCGTACCGCCGGGACGAACTGTGATCGCGAACTGGCTTATGCTTTCGAGCTGGCCGGCTGCCGAACGCAGACACTGCACCTGAGCCAGTTGATCGATGACCCCGGACAGATCAGTCGGTTCGACCTGATCGGGTTTCCCGGCGGGTTCAGTTACGGCGACGATATCGCAGCGGGCCGGATCCTCGCCAACCGGGTCAGGCATCGGCTGTGGGAACCGCTCAAGGACGCCGCGGAGCGGGGCGTTCCCATGATCGGGATCTGCAATGGCTTTCAAGTTCTGGTCAAGATGGGCCTGCTCCCGGATCCGACGGTGGGCAGGCAGACCGTCACACTGGCGGACAACACCTGTGGCCGATTCATTGACAAGTGGGTGCCCGTCGTCGCCGACCCGGAATCCGCCTGTATCTGGACGAAAGGGCTGGACACCTTTGATCTGCCGATCGCGCACGGCGAGGGACGGCTGGCGTGTGACCCGGCCGTACTCGAACAATTACGCGCCAACAAGCAGATCGCGCTGCGTTATGCCCCGGGGCAGAATCCCAACGGGTCGGTGGATGATATCGCTGGTCTTTGCAATCCGACCGGGACGATCCTCGGCCTGATGCCGCACCCGGAACGTTTTACCGACCCCACGCATCACCCGTCGTGGACCCGGATGGGAGATCAATGGCAGAGCCGGACCATGCCCGGACTTCGCTTTTTCCAGAACGCAGCGGAACACGTCCGTCAGCACGCGGGCCAGCCTGCGTGATCACTTTTCAGCAACGATGACACAGACCCGTGACCATCGAAGGTTACCGGCCGAGGGGGAACTCTCCACATGCAGTTACAAGCAAAAGATCTGACATACGAATGGATTGATAATTGGATCACGGTGCCTGACCACGCGTGTACCTGCTCGGGCGAGCCCGACGGTCGCACCCACGGTGTGGCGGTATCCCACACCGGCGATGTGTTCATCTTTCACCAGGCTAAGCCTGCATTGTTGCATTACAGCCCGGACGGTGAACTCAAGAATTCATGGGGCGAGGATTTCCCGGGGGCACACGGCTTGACCTTGGTCGAGGAGGACGGCCAGGAGCTGCTATGGCTGGTCGATTCGGTAACCGGGCGAGTGTTGAAGACGACGTTGACTGGGGAAGTCTTATTGGAGATTCATCAGCCCGATCACCCGGTATACCAGCAAGGCGCCAAGTACAGCCCGACATGGGTCGCTGTCAACGAAACGCGGTTCGGTGGCAACGGAGATGTCTGGCTCGCGGATGGGTATGGCTCGTCCCTGATACATCGCTACGACGCTTCGGGTAAACACCTTCACTCGATCAGCGGCGATGAAGGAGCGGGCGGGAAGTTCAACTGCCCGCATGGGATCAGTTTCCGTTTCGATCCGGCGGGGAACGAACTGGTGATCGCGGACCGCGGCAATCGGCAGATCCAGGTCTATGACGCTCAAGGCCGGTTCATTCGGGCGTTCGGTCAGGATGTTCTGCATAGCCCATGTGTGGTGGCGTTTGATGACGGCCGATGGGTGGTTCCGGAGCTTTTGGCTCGGGTGACGATTCTGAACGCGGACGGGTCGCTTGTCGGTTACCTCGGGGAAACCCCGGATTGCCGGAAGATACCCGGTTGGCCGAACGTATCAGCCGATGCCTTGAGCCAGGGGCGATTCAACAGCCCTCACAGTCTCGCGGTCTCACCGCAAGGGGATTTATATGTGGTGGAGTGGATCATCGGCGGTCGGGTGACAAAGCTGGCCCGGGCCTGAGCGGATGCGTCGGCAAGCGATCGCGAGTGGTTTCAGGCGATTATCTGACTGCCCAGGCACGGTTTAACACTATCTGGCGTATCCCCGTGTATTTGTTATGATAATAGATTCACCGTGCCGGCCTGTTCCGCCCCGTGGGGGTGGGGCCGACGGAGAAACCAGGCGGGTGTCCAGCCGATCCGGCGTGGCGTCCCGCGACCCGTAACGTGCAGGCGCAAGGCCTGTACGGGGTAAGAGCAATGCAGATTGGCTTTTTTACATGGTAGATCAGAACCTTATCTCAACCCTCGGTGTGGAAGACCTCGAGGCGGAGCAGATGCTCGCCGACGCTTTCGGCAGGAACGTGGCCGACGGCGACATGGAGAGCCTGCTGACCACCGTCGCCGACTTCAAGCCCGGCTCGATCCTGACCGGCAAGATCGTCGGCAAGGCCGGGGACGACTTCCTCGTGGAAGTCGGGCTCAAGAGCGAGGGCATCCTCGACAAGAACGAGTTCGATGATCCCTCGACCGTCGAGATCGGCGACACCGTGGAGGTTCTGCTCGAGGAGGTCGAAGGGGCCACCGGCACCGTCAAGATCTCCAAGCGCAAGGCCGACCGTATCCGTGGTTGGGAACGCATCATCAGCGAGAAGAAGGAAGGCGACGTCATCGAAGGCAAGGTGATGCGCAAGATCAAGGGCGGCCTGCTGGTCGATATCGGCGTCCCCGTCTTCCTGCCCGCGTCGCAGGTCGATATCCGTCGTCCCAGCGACATCGGAATCTACATCGGCAAAACCATCGAAGCGCAGATCCTCAAGATTGATGAGGAACGACGCAACATCGTCATCAGCCGACGCAAGCTCATCGAGGAAGAGCGGGCCGAGAAGCGCAAGGCCCTGATGGATCGCATCAAGGTCGGTGACGTTGTCCAGGGCACCGTCAAGAACATCGCTGACTTCGGTGCCTTCGTGGACCTCGGCGGGATCGACGGCCTGCTGCACATCACCGACATGTCCTGGGGCCGGGTCAGCCACCCGTCCGACATCGTTAAGATCGACGACAAGATCGAGGTCAAGATCCTCAACATCGATTACGAGAAGGAAAAGATCGCGCTGGGGCTCAAGCAGCGAGACGCCAGCCCTTGGGAGGATATCGAGGCGAAGTACCCGCCCAACACCCGGGTCAAGGGCACGGTCACGAACATCATGTCCTACGGCGCCTTCGTCAAACTCGAAGACGGCGTCGAGGGTCTGGTTCACATCTCCGAGATGTCGTGGACGCGGCGGATCAACCACCCGTCCGAGCTGGTCTCGATCGGCGAAGAGATCGATGTCGTGGTGCTCGACATCAACAAGGAGAAGCAGGAAATCAGCCTCGGCATGAAGCAGACCGAGGTCAACCCGTGGGAGCTGGTTGCCGAGAAGTACCCGCCCGGCACCGTCGTCGAGGGCAAGGTCCGCAACCTCACCAGCTACGGCGCGTTCGTCGAGATCGAGCCGGGCATCGACGGGCTGCTGCACGTCTCGGACCTGTCCTGGACCAAGAAACTCACCCACCCCAACGAGATGCTCAAGAAGGGCGAGACGATCAAGTGCGTGGTCCTGGAAGTCGACCGCGAGAAGCAGCGCGTCGCCCTGGGCTTGAAGCAGATGACCGAGGACCCGTGGCTCGAAGCGATCCCCGCACATTATCAACCGGGCATGATCGTCAAGGGCAAGGTCACCAAGATCACCAACTTCGGCGTGTTCGTCGAGCTGGAGGAAGACCTCGAAGGCCTGCTGCACATCTCCGAGCTGGCTGACCACAAGGTCGACAAGCCGACCGATGTGGTTCAGCAGGGTCAGGAGGTCGAGGTCAAGATCTTGCGGGTCGACCTGGAAGACCGCAAGATCGGCCTGAGCCTCAAGCGTGCCGCGTGGACCAGTGATCAGGAAGCCGCGGCCGAGCGTCAGGAGAAGAAGGGCGGTCAGGCGCCTCAGGGTGGCGGCCTCGGCGGCCTCGGTGACGGCGGTGCTCTGGGCACCGACAAGATCACCTTCGGCCCAAGTGGCGATAATTGATCGAACTGTCCCGTTAATCAATCCTAAGCAATCACACCCCTCGGCAAATACCGGGGGGTGTTTTATCATGATCGGGTGTGTCTTCGACGCCTCTCTATGAACTTCGTACCGGCCTCATAGTCTCTGATGTTCCCGGCGCGAATATCGACACGCTTCTTTTGGCTGTTGAAATGCAGGTGGGCTCCGCCAAGTCGAATCATGACTGTTTCAATTTCCCTTTCATGATTCTTGTTGGCGATTATATAGAACGAGAAATAACACAATTCGAGGGGATTCTGGGTATATATACGATGAAGCCGTGCGAACACATTCCCGCGTCCGACGTACCGGGCGTAACCCATCGAATCATGTGCCACATACACTCCTTCAGTGCCCCATTTGTTTAAGCGAAACTCCTTCCGAACAACGCTGAGAAACTCAAACGGGATCTTTTCTGCGACGTGTTTGAATAGCGACCTCACTTTGCTGGGTCGGCCGGGGGGCGGCACGAGTTCACCCATCGCGATCTGCCAGTTCGGAACGTCATCCAGCTTCAGAATCCACTTCGTGCGTTTCTGTGCCGGTTTCTTTCGTTGTTTCTTCTTCGCCAAGATTGAATCCTTCTTACTATACCGCGTTACCTTCCCACCAGCCCGCTGGACTTGATGTCGATGCCCTTGAGCAGCGCATCCAGTGCC
>CAZJCN010000200.1:0-5131 GCA_964544195.1 uncultured Phycisphaeraceae bacterium
CCGGACGTATCCGCGACCAGGTTTTCCTGTGCCGCATACGTGTTGATAGTCGAGCCATGCACGAGGATGTGGTACCAAGGCTGATCCCGATCGGGGTGGCTTGGGTTGGCGTTGTACCAGTGTTCGTCGGCGTGGCATGACATGTCAAAATCCACCACCACGCCGCGGTACCCGTAGCGACGATGGCGTACGAGTGAACCGGGCATGAACATCGGCAGCTCGTCCGGGAAATAATCGGGAACGACGATCCGTTCATCGTCGTCCGGTTCGAACGGGCTGTGGTCCTGGGGGTCGCGGTCGGGGTCGAAATCAGGCCGCAGGTCTGGGTCGGGGTCGGAGTCGAACATCGTAGCACTCCTTTCACTTCACCACCTGATTCATCATAGGCGCAGACAGTGAATAAGCGCTGACGGTTCAACTAAAAAAAGAAAGAAAGTTACCCATACAAGCTGAACGCATGTTTGCACAAGCGTTGTAATCGTGTACACGACGATGAACAACACGCTGAAATATTTTCACGCCGCGCGTTAATGTTCAGTTACATGTTTCAGTATTTTGTTCAATGATTGTTGACACGGAACAAGCAGGTCATTCGCCGGGAAGAACCTCCTGATAGAGATGATCCGGCGGATAAGGGGCGGGAAACGGGGCTCGATAGACCGGAGCGGGGATCGTGCGGTGATGCTGAATTTTCTCCACCTGTTCGATGACCGCGCGCTCCCGGTTGGTTTTGTTGATGAATCCCTTAATCGCGACCTTAGGGTTCCAGATCACTGTCGCGTTGCGATCGATGTAACCGAAGGACGGGTCCACCTCAACACGGGCGTAGCCGTGACGAAACGGATAGGCGAATTCGAACTGCGGCTCGATCACCTGACTGGCGTTGATATTGACATAGCCGAACATGCCGTCGAAACGGATCAACGCCATGTCTTCGTCAAAGTCATCGGCCATCTCGAACGTCGGTTCGATGGCCCACCGGCCGGACTTGTCGATGTATCCCCACCGGTCCCCCACCTTGACCGCCGCCAGCCCGTTGGTGAAGTCGCGAGCCTCGTCAAAACGGGGGTCGATTCGGAGCTTGAAGTTCTTGCCGAGGTAGCCCCACCGTTCCCCGACGCGAACCCGGGCCAACCCGTCGTTAAAGTCGCCCAATTCGTCGTATTGTTGCCGGTCATCCACAAACACCCGCTTGCCGCGTCGGTCGATGTAGACATGCAGCCTGGAATCGTCTGTTTCTTTGATGACGACCGCAGCGAATCCCTCGTGAAAGGACCGGACCCTTTCGTACTGAAGCGGGATCTCGATATCCCCGGCGGTATTGATGAAACCGCACTTGCCGTCCAGCATCACCCCGGCTAATCCCTCGTGAAAACGCAGGGCGCCATCGAGTTTGATCGGGACCAATAATCTGCCTGACTTTTCCATGTAGCCGAAGTGAGAGCCGTCCCCCACGATCGCCAGACCCTCGGCAAACCGGTCCGCATATTGGAACTGTGGCTGATGGACCCAGTCCCCGTTGCCCTTGATGAACCCGGTCAGCCCGTTCTCCGTTGCCCGGGCCAGGCCTTCGTAAAAATCATCCGCCCACTCGAACCGGGGAAAGACCACCAGCTGCCCCCGCTGGTTCATGTAGCCGAAGTGGTTATTGACGCTGACCGGGAACAGGACATCGTGCGGGCGAGGGTCGGTATAAACGATCAGGTCGCGTATCGGACGGTCGAAGGCCGGCTTGTATTGACTGCCGATACGCAGCCCGGTCTGACCGAAGCCGATAAGTGAGGTCACAACAATGAGCACTGCGGCTGATAATCTGACCGTTAGACTAGACTTAACCATAAGCCAACCCTCATCCCGAAAACGCGTTCGAAGCGACATTACCCCGGGGAAGACTCCCTATATACCTTCAGCATATTCATAGAATAAAGCCCCTTCCATATTACCCCGATAAATATCTGGACATGTGACATGTGATCCAGGACGAGGCTTTATTCAGAGACTCGCTTTCGAGGACACCACAACCTGGGAGGACGCCACCCACTTGACAGGCCCGATGTCTACACCACGACCTGCTCCCGACATGTTCTGGAAGGATCTGTTCAAGACGGCATATCAATCCGGCCGCAGCTCGGAAGAACAGATACGGGCATTGTTACGCGTCGGCTGCGACCGGTTTGGCATGGATATCGGGGTCGTCACTCGCATTCGTGACGGGGTCTGCCATATCGTCGGTACATGGGAAAGAGATACCGAAATATTCTCACCCAATGACACATTGCCGGTTGAGCACTTGGCGTGTGCCCGAACCATCCGGCACGAGGGGATCTACCACCTCGACGCATCAGACGCACAAGCCATGGAGGGCATCCATGAACCTCTGGAGTTTCAACACTACTTGGGCATGGGTATCCGGATTTCCGGGGAGATCTTCGGGACGTTGTGCTTTTTCCGGATCCGGCCGCATGATAGACCCGTCGACCAGATATCTGATCATGAGTTCGGCATCCTGATGCTGATCATCGCAGCGCTCATCGAGCGCAAGCAGCATCTGGAATCCGAACAACGTTACATCCTGGCTGCAACGGGCACGAACGACGGCTTATGGGACTGGGATATTACCAGCGATGAGGTGTTTTTCTCAGAGCGCTGGAAGCAGATTATGGGGTATGCGCAAGACGACCCGATCCGCAGGATGTCGGCCTGGATGGAACGTATTCACCACGCAGACATTGCACAGTTTAACGCGGACCTATCGTTTCACTTGGCTGGGCAGACCGATACCCTCAATTCCATGCACCGCATCCTGACACCCGAAGGAGAGGTACGTTGGGTTCATTGCCGAGCTTCATCGGTTCGAGATGAACAAGGTAACGCGGTTCGGATCGCCGGATCTTTGACAGATATCACGAAACAGAAAGAGGCGGAAGCCGCGCTGGTCAGACAGGCCTACTATGACAGACTGACGGGCCTGCCCAATCGAACGCTATTCAGCGAACTGCTGAAGAAAGCGGTTCAGCGACTCAAGCGAAACCCCAATCACCACTTCACGGTTCTTTTTCTGGACTTTGACAGGTTCAAAGTAATCAACGACAGCCTCGGGCACGAGTACGGAGACATGCTTCTGGTCAATATTGCCAAGAAGCTGCAAGACTGCTTGAGGAACGTTGACACCGCAGCAAGGCTTGGCGGGGATGAGTTCGTCGTTCTTCTGGACGAGACGCCGGACATACGAAGCGCCATCCAGGTCGCCGATCGGATCCTCAAGACCTTCTCGGAACCCCACATCCTGGGTGAACACGAAGTGATTTCCACGGCAAGTATCGGGATCGTCAGTAGCCATGGGAATTACACGCGTCCTGAAGACATCATTCGCGACGCGGACATCGCCATGTACCAGGCCAAGGCCGCGGGGCGAGGGCGGTATGTCGTTTTCGATGAAATGATGCACGCCAAGGTTCTGGAACGAATGAACCTGGAACGTGACCTGCGCAAGGCGGTTGACAACGATCAACTCCTGCTGAATTACCAGCCCATCGTCTCACTCCACGACGGCCGACTTTTAGGCTTTGAAGCTTTGGTCCGGTGGGAACATCCCGAGCAAGGGCGCATCCCCCCGGACCGATTTATACAGGTTGCGGAAGAGATCGGCGAGATCGTTGACCTCGGACGATGGGTGTTGCAGCGGGCATGTGATCAGATGAAAGCCTGGAAAACGCACCATCCCGAAGCCGAACGCTTAGGCATCAATGTTAACGTGTCTAAGAGACAACTGGTTCAACCTCATTTCGTCAATGAGCTGGCCGATATCATCAAGGCAACGGGGATCGAACCTGTTGACCTGAAGCTTGAGATCACGGAAAGCGCGATCA
The DNA here is from genome assembly GCA_964544195.1 of uncultured Phycisphaeraceae bacterium. Lineage (GTDB taxonomy): Bacteria > Planctomycetota > Phycisphaerae > Phycisphaerales > Phycisphaeraceae > CAZJCN01. The sequence continues at coordinate 3,870 of CAZJCN010000200.1, forward strand.
TGGACGATCAGCACGGGATTACGCCGGTGCTGGACGAGATCCGGTCATTCGGCGTCAGGCTGGCGATGGACGACTTCGGGACCGGACATTCCTCGTTGAGTTGTCTGCACAGCTTCCCGATCGACGTGCTGAAGATCGATCGCGCGTTTATCCGGAACATGGAGATGCGGATTGAGTATACGGCGGTGGTGCAGGCCATCGTCACGCTGGCACACACGCTGGGGATCACGGTCATTGCCGAGGGATTGGAAACAGCCGAACAGGTCGCGCAGCTTCAGGCGCTGGAATGTGACCACGCCCAGGGTTACTACTTCGCCCGTCCCCTGTGTGCCGATGAAGCGAGAGCCTATCTGTTAAGCCAGCCTCATCGTAAACAGTCCGCGTGATTCGACATCCGTCGGTTCATGTTGGACAATCTCGGTGTGACTGGTAAATCCCTTGACCCATCCATTTCCATCGCGCCGGGCGTTGTGGTTCCGTCGGACGTGTTGACATTCACATATGCACGCAGCAGCGGGCCGGGCGGGCAGAACGTCAACAAGCTCAATACGAAGGCCACCCTGATCGTCCGCCTCGCGGACCTGGCCGAGGTGATGCCGGGTTGGGCGATTGATCGGCTGCAAATCCTCGCACGCGGCAGGCTTTCTGCGGACGGTGACCGGCTGATCATTTACGACGGTTCGACGCGCAGCCAGCACGCCAACCGGCAGGCCTGCCTCGCCAAGTTGCGTGCCATCCTTATCGAAGCCATGCACCGGCCCAGGCGACGCCGACCGACCAAGCCCTCCCGTGCCGCGGTTCAACGCCGAATCGACGCAAAACGCCGACGCTCCCAGATCAAGCATAACCGTCGAAAACCACCGATCCCCTGATTCTCTTTACCCCGAAAGGCTTGCCATGAGACTTCTATGGCCTGACTGTCGACTCACGACCTTGCTGTTAACCTTGCTCATACTGCTCGGGCACGCCGCCCCCGCCTGGGCAGAGCCCCGTGTGGCGGTCGGGTTGGATGTATTGCAGCGAGAAGGTTTTGAACGCCTCAAGGGCAGTCAAGTCGGGCTGATCACCAACCACAGCGGGATCAATGCCAAGGGCGAACACATCCTCGACCTGATGCACGCCTCTGCGAATGTGCAGCTCGTCGCCATCTTCACTCCCGAACACGGCATCCGAGGGACGGAAGACCGCCATGTCGCCTCCGACACCGACCCGGCCACCGGGCTGCCCATCCACAGCCTCTACGGCAAGACCCGAAAGCCGAC
>CAZJCN010000201.1:0-5103 GCA_964544195.1 uncultured Phycisphaeraceae bacterium
ACATGAAACCGGTGTGAGGTCAGCTTATTGAACCGGAATGATGTATAGACGGCAAAATGACTTAACTATCTTTTGTCCGAGGGCTAATCACAAGTCGTGACCGGTCAACATGATACTCGGTAGGACGAGGACCTATCACATGGATGACACCGAGTAACCATCATGTTAAAAACTGACAAAACAATTGACAATTTGGAAATGCACGCCATAATATAAGTACTTGTCTAACCTATACTCGCCGTATATTTCCTGCATCAGTACGTTGACAGGATTTTCAGGTTGGAGGTTTCAATCACTCCTCAGAGTGTATTGACGCGGCGAGGAAGAATACCAGCTCGCTCTGATCGGGCAGCATGGGAGTGGAGGGAGAATAACGAGTATGAATCTGTTGTGTCGTTGTCGTTTGGTAGGCCTGGTCAAGCGGCTTTGGTGCGTGCTGGGTTCGGCGTCGGTCATGGCGGTGAGCTTAGGCGCGCAGGCGGACACGATTGATGTTTCATTTATTCGGGTCACGGCGAACGCCGGCGAGGATGTCGCGGGCCAGTTCACCGCAACGATCTATGACGATGCCGAGGCCAACAGCACGTATGGCACGTCCCTGACCCCGGGCCAGGTCCTGTTCACGTTTACCAATGCGGTGGGGATCAGCTCGAGCATCAGTGAAATCTACATGGACGATGGCACGATTCTGGGGCAGGACTCGGTCCTCAACTCACTGGGTGGTTTCACGCAGTTCACCGGCGGCGGCGCCAACCCCAGCAACCTGCCCGGAGGCAACACACTTGTTCCGCCATTCGTCGCAACGGCTGCTTTTTCGGCTGACGCGCAGGGCAACCCGACGCGAGGCGTGGATGACAGCAGCGACATCCTCGGTATCGTGTACGACTTGTTGCCCGGGCTGGGCCTGAATGATGTGCGGGCGGCGCTGATCGACGGCACGCTTCGCATCGGTCTGCACGTCCGGTCGATCGGATTGGGTGGTGAGAGTGACGCGTTCGTGAACCCCGAACCGACGACACTCGCGCTCATGGGTCTGAGTGGCCTGGTTCTGATCCGCCGGCGATAGCAGACACACCTGCTGCCAACCCGATACATCCCGCCAAGACCCTTGAGCTGCCGTGGTTATCTTCATCTTTCGCACACCATCGGCAAAAGAGGCACAAGGGGAAAGTAGGCTGTCTTTCATTCTTGAATCGTGGGCGTGAACGCGACGGATCCGTCGTGATTGATCGTGTTTGTGCGCGATTGTTGCATCGGTGTCTCGATGGCGTCATGAAAAACGCATGGAAGTTCTGACGGCTGAACGAGCAAGGGATATGAGAGGTGCTGCTTGTGTTTAGTGGGGGGACCGGCTGTTTTTATCCTCGCCGAATCTGTCTTGCGTGGTGGATAGGGGGCGTTCCGAGTGATCTGGTATGAAGTTCAGGGTTGCGACGCGGTGAAACCGGGGGTTGCTGATACAATCGTTGGATCGTCCTTTCACTGCGAGCGACCATGACCACGAGAGCAACCCCCGGTGAGCGATTTCGAGCGGCACTGCGTGATGAGCAACCTTTGCAGATCGTCGGAGTCATCAACGCGTATTGTGCGCTGTTGGCTGAGCGTGCGGGTTTCCGTGCGATCTATCTGTCGGGGGCGGGTGTGGCGAACGCGTCTTTCGGGTTGCCGGACTTGGGGCTGACCCATCTCGGCGACGTGTTGGCGGATGCCCGTCGGGTGACCGGGGCGTGTGACCTGCCGTTGCTGGTGGACGTGGATACGGGGTTCGGCGGGGCGTTGGGGATCGGCCGAACGATCCGGGAGATGGAGCGGGCCGGGGTGGCGGCGGTTCATATCGAGGACCAGGTCTCGGCCAAGCGTTGCGGGCATCGGCCGGGCAAACGGCTGGTGTCGGCTCAGGAGATGGCGGATCGGATCAAGGCGGCGGTGGATGCGCGGGTGGACGACAGGTTCGTGGTCATGGCGCGGACCGATGCTTACGCGTCGGAGGGGTTGGACGGCGCGATCAAGCGAGCGTGTGTTTACGTTCAGGCCGGGGCGGACATGATTTTTGCTGAAGCGATGACGGAGCCGGGGGAATATCGGCGGTTCGTGGAGGCGGTGGGGGTGCCGGTGTTGGCGAACATGACGGAGTTCGGGCGGACGCCGTTGTTGTCGCGTGAGGCGTTGCGTGAGGCGGGTGTGGCGATGGCGTTGTACCCGCTGACGGCGTTTCGAGCCATGAGCGCGTCGGCCGAGCGGGTGTACGAGACACTGCGACGCGAGGGTACTCAGGCGGGGCTGCTGGATCAGATGCAGACGCGGGAGCAGTTGTACGACGTGCTGGGCTACCACGGGTACGAAGCGAAGCTGGACGAATTGTTCGGGAAGGAGGACGGGCACGATGGCGGAGGCGACACCGAAAGATAAATCGGCCGGGCTGGCGGGGGTGGTGGTCGGCGACACGCGTGTGTGCACGGTCGGCCGGGACGGCCACGGGCTGCATTACCGTGGTTATTCGGTCGAGGATCTGGCAGAGCACGCCTGTTTTGAAGAGGTGGCGTACCTGTTGTTGGAGGGCGAGCTGCCGGACGGGACGGCGTTGTCAGCTTATCGAGAGCGGTTGCGGTCGAAACGGACGTTGCCCGAGGCTGTATGTACGGTGCTTGAGGCGTTGCCGGCTTCGGCGCACCCGATGGATGTGCTGCGCACGGGATGCTCGGCGTTGGGGTGTGTCGAACCAGAGGGAGAAGAGAACGATGCTCGTGCGATCGCGGACCGTCTGCTGGCGGTGTTTCCTTCGATGCTGTTGTACTGGTATCACTTCCACAAGTCGGGCCAACGGATCGAGACACAGACGGGGGAAGATTCGATCGCGGGGCATTTTCTTGGCCTTTTACACGGCCGTCCGGCTGACGAGCTGTGCAAGCGTGCGTGTGACGTGTCACTGATCCTGTATGCCGAGCACGGGTTCAACGCTTCGACCTTTGCGGCGCGGGTGGCCTGTGCGACATTGGCGGATTTCTACAGCGGGATCACGGCGGCGATCGGGACCCTGTCCGGGCCGTTGCACGGCGGGGCCAACGAGGCTGCGATGGCGCTGATCCAACGCTTTGACACGCCGGAGGAAGCGGAGGCGGGTGTCATGAAGATGTTGGCGGAAAAGACAAAGATCATGGGTTTCGGGCACCGGGTGTACAAGGTTCGCGACCCGCGTTCGGACATCATCAAGACCTGGTCGAAACGTCTGTCGGAGAGAGCGGGCGATGATCGGCTGTATCGGATTTCGGAACGGATCGAGCAGGTGATGAAACGAGAGAAGAACCTGTTCCCGAACCTGGATTTTTACAGCGCCAGTGCGTTTCACCTGATGGGGGTTCCGACGGAGCTGTTTACGCCGATCTTTGTGTTCGCCCGTACCGCCGGGTGGGCGGCGCACATCATGGAACAGCGTGAGAACAACAAGCTGATCCGGCCGAGCGCGCGTTATGTCGGGCCGGAGCCGAGGGCATTTGTCCCGCTCGAGAGGCGCTGATCTCCACAGATACCAGAAACCAGAAACGACAAGCGAGACAGGTGCAGATGAAAGCGGTGACTGATCCTGATCCGGTCCTGGCTGAGATCGCTGACTATGTGGTAGGGGCTGAGATTGAAAGCCCGGAAGCGTATGACACGGCTCGCTACGTCCTGATGGACAGCTTGGGGTGTGCGTTGCTGGCGTTGAATTACCCGGCCTGCATGAAGCTGCTGGGGCCGATTGTTCCGGGGGCAGATATGCCCGGCGGGGCGCGGGTGCCCGGCACGTCGTATGAGCTGGACCCGGTGCAGGCGGCGTTCAACCTCGGGGCGATGATCCGCTGGCTGGATTACAACGACACGTGGTTGGCGGCGGAGTGGGGACACCCTTCGGACAACCTCGGGTCTATCCTGATGGTCGGCGACTACCTGAGTCGGCAGGGGGGCGGGCGTCCGGTTCTGGTGCGGGATATGCTGACCGCGGCGATCAAGGCGCACGAAATCCAAGGGGTGTTGGCGCTGGACAACGCCTTCAATCGGGTCGGGCTGGATCACGTCATTCTGGTTCGTATCGCCAGCACAGCGGTGGTGACGCGCCTGCTCGGGGGCGGGCGTGAAGAGGTTATCAACGCGGTATCGAACGCGTTTCTGGATGGTGGGGCGCTTCGGACCTATCGGCACGCGCCCAACACCGGGTCGCGTAAGAGTTGGGCGGCGGGGGATGCGACCAGCCGGGCGGTGCGACTGGCTTTGATGGCGATGCGGGGAGAAATGGGGTACGCCACCGCGCTCAGCGCGCCGAACTGGGGCTTCAACGATGTTGTCATGCGAGGGAAAGCCGTGACGTTGTCTCGCCCGCTGGGTAGTTATGTGATGGAGAACGTGCTGTTCAAGATCGCCTATCCCGCTGAGTTCCACGCACAGACGGCCGTGGAGGCCGCGATCGAACTGCACCCGCAAGTCATACATCGGCTGGATCAGATTGAGCGGATCGTCATCCACACGCAGGAGTCGGCGATACGGATCATCGACAAGACGGGGCCGTTGCGCAATCCCGCCGACCGCGACCACTGTCTGCAATACATGACCGCGATCGGGTTGATCCATGGCGGGTTGACCGCTGATCACTATGAAGACGACGCCGCGTCCGATCCGCGGATTGATGCGTTGCGGGCGAAAATGCAGGTGGTCGAGGACCCGACTTACACACGCGATTACCTGGACCCGGAAAAAAGGTCGATCGGCAACGCGGTGCAGGTGTTTTTCGCCGACGGTTCACAGACGGACAAAGTGGCCATCGAGTATCCCCTCGGGCATCGGCGGCGTCGGGAGGAGGGGATCCCGCTGTTGATCGAGAAGTTTGAACGGAACCTCGCCAGCCGTTTTGATCCGGATTCGTGCCGGCGGATTTTATCCATATTTTCTGAACCTGACCGGCTTGACGCGATGCCGGTGGACCGGTTCATCAATCTGTTTCTCTAGCCAGGTGTCGCGGTGCGATGCTGTCTGCGACACAGTGCCAGGGTGCCGAGACTCATCAGTACGATCGGGGCCGGTTCGGGGACGAGCGCGAAGCCGCCGCGCACGGTGGTCAGGTTCTGGTTGATT
>CAZJCN010000202.1:0-5093 GCA_964544195.1 uncultured Phycisphaeraceae bacterium
TGAACTCCGCCCCGCCGCCGGTGATGGTGAAGGCGTTGATCGAGGCGATGGCCTGGGCGGCGCCGGAGTTGAGCAGGATCGAGGCATTGAGGCCGTCGGTGTTGACCGACAGTTCCAGGCCTTTGCCCGCGGCGGTGATGCCGTTGACGGTGGCCGCCACGTCCTGTCCCTCGTCACGGATTTCGGAGTTGGCGGCGCTGAACAGCGTGCGGTTTGCTGCGACGGTCGACACGGTGTCCTCGTCGGTTGCCGAGGAGAAGTACACGCCGGTGGTGCCGCCAAGGCCCGGGGCGGTGTCCACGGTTACGGACACAAACTGGTCGGACCCGTACTCGATGCTCATCAACTGCACGCCGGTTGCGCCAGCGGCGGCGGAGACGCCGGTGGTGTTCTTGTAAGCGTTGATCGCTTCGACCATCTGCGCGACGGTAGTCCCCGAGGCGAAGCTGAACTCGCGGGTGCCCAGCGTCCCGGCCAGGTCGAACCGCAGTCGAGAATCAGCGTTGTCATCGAGGGCCAGAGCGCCGTCTGTTGACAGGAAGATCGCACCGTGCTGGGCCGACTGGGTCACGAGCACCGTCACATCGGTGTTGGTTCCATCGGTGAACTTGGCACCGTCGACCTGCACATCCAGCACGCTGGTGGCCTGACCGGAGATCTGGAAGTCGAAGGTTCCGTTGAGCAGCTTGGTGCCTTGGAAACTGGTGGTCGAGGCGATCCGATCGATCGTCTGCAGGATCTGGTCGATCTGCTGCTGGTTGGCTGCCAGTTCTTCCGAGCTGAGGCCGGCGTCATTGGCGCTGGCGGTGACCAGGCTCTGGACTTCCAGCAGCAGGCTCTGCACCTCCTGCAGGCCGCCCTCAGCCACGTTCACGACCTGCTCGGCCCGCTCGGCGTTGGCGATCGCCGCCGCGAGCTGCGCCTTTTCGGATCGCAGTTTCTCGCTGGCGATCAGCCCTGCCGGGTCGTCCGCACCACGGTTGATGCGGAAGCCGGTGCTCAGCCGCTCCAGCGACTTGTTCAGGCTCAGGTTCTGTTGGCCCAAAATCCGTTGGGCGATCAGCGAGTTGACGTTGGTGTTGATCCGACTCATTTCTCCGGTCCTCCAGTGGCGCCTTTCAGGCCTCGATCCGGGCGACTGACTCGGCCACATACCGGGTCATATCGGGGTCCATGGGTCGGCCCTGGATCGTCCACCGTTAACGCCGCCTAACGTGTGACGGCACGAGCAACATCGACTCGCCGAGAGACATTCATCATTGGTTGGGCTTACGATCGCGATGTTTCCCCCGGCTTAACCCGGTTCAGGCGACACATCCGTCACAGACGGACCGATTCGTGGGATGGAAGCGGTCTATTTAATAATCGAAGCTGGGTGGGAAGTGCCTTGGGTTGATTCAGTAAGTAGAAGCTGAGGATGCGCAACGGCACATCCGATCCCAAGCTGTCGAGAAGCGTCGGATGTTATCGGGCGTCTGGTGATGGTTACGGATTATGTTGACTGCCTCGGGGTGTCAACCGGATATGTCATCCCCGCCCCGGCCTTCGATCCGTTCGATGTCGCGGATGTAGGCTTCGGTGCGGTCCAGCTCGCGCTTAAGATAGCGGACACGGAGCAGGCTTTTGACCCGGGTAATGAGCTCGAGTTTGTTCACCGGCTTGGTGACGAAGTCGTCCGTGCCGGATTCAACGCCCCGCTCGATATCGCCCAGTTCGTTCAAGGCGGTGACCATCATGATGGGGATGGTGCGGGTTTTCGGATCGTTCTTCAGCCGTTTGCAGACCTCGAACCCGGACATCTTGGGCATCATGACGTCGAGCAGGATGAGGTCGGGCGTCGGCTGGTCGGGGTCTTCGATCATTTGAATCGCCTGCAGGCCGTCGTAGGCGGTCATGACCTTGCAGGGCAGGTCGTCGAGGTAGGCCTGCATGAGTTCGACGTTCTGGTGGTTGTCATCCACGACGAGGATGACCGACTGGCTGAGGTCGAACTCCTCGTCGGTGACGGGTTGAGTGGGGGTCGGGGTGTCCTGATCGGGTCGGTTCATGGGATCGTATCCTCTGTGATCCGTTGCAGGCGTTGTTTCAGTCTTACGAGGGCCGGGTCATGGGCGTGGCTCAGGCGACGCAGCAGGTTATCCAAGTCGTCGGCGGTGTCCACATCATGCCACGGGGGCAGGTCATGGATTCGCAAGCCCGCCCGACGTCCGGCCTCATGTGTCTGATGGTACACGGCCGAGGTTCCCCAGTCGATGCCAGTGACCAGTGCCGGATGGAGCCGGGATACCCCTAGGCACCAGTATCCGCCGTCTTCAACCGGGCCGACCACGGCATCCGCGCTATTGAGATACGTGGGGAGGGCGGTCAACGCCTGTTGGGGGACGTCGGGGCTATCGATGCCGAAGAATGCCGTGAGTTGCCCATCCAGCTGATTCCAGACATGCGTCAGCCTGTCTCCGAGGTCGCCCGTACCCTGGTCCATGTATTTAACGTTATTGGGGATAGATAATTGCGATACCAAAGCGGGGGCAGTTGTGCCATTTCGGGCATAGCCGTCCAAAGCAAGGTACAGGTTGCCTGTCAGGTAACGGCTCAATCGATGCAGGACACATTCGAGCATGGCGGCATGGATCATCGCGGCCTGCTCGGCGGTGCATCTTCCGATCAGCCGGGTTTTGACCCGGCCGGGCACAGGCTGCTTCGCCATGACGACCACATTGAGGGATTGGGAGGCGTGTTCAGTCACAATTATAATTATAAATTATTTATTAAGCTAAGTTTAATGCGCATCATCGTCGGGTTGAATTTGCCTTTTAGGGGGATTTCTGGTATCATACGGTGCTACGGGCAGGCCGATCCAGCCGCCGCGATAACTAAGAATCAGATGGGTCTTTTCGGGGTGAGATTCAACAGGACGGGTGAGATCGGCCCGGACCCGATGTTATTGCCCGCGGGAATACGGGCTGCCGGGGGCTCAAGTGATCAACAAGCATCAGCACGACAGACTGGAGTGATGAGTTGACTGCCATGACTAGCACTGAATATGCCGTGAAGTCCGCGTGGGAGGATCGCTGGGTTCAGCCGACGCTTGAGCAGCTTCTCGAGCCGTTGGACGAGCAGAAGCGAAAGGTGGTCGACATCCTCATCGAGAAGATCGAGGCGTTTCCCGGTGTGGAGCGTCGGTTGATCTGGCACGGCACGAGCTGGCGTTGGACGATCCAGTTTGTCGTCTATGGCGAAGATCAGAAGCTGATCGATACCTTGGTTTACCTGGTGCCGAATCCTGAATCACCGACGGTGTGTGTTCCGTTGAAACCGGCGGAAGTAGAAAAGTTGCCGTTGAAACGGCTGAATCGGTATATCCGTGATGGTATCCGTGTCGCCAAGCGGGCGGTTGAGATCTATTGGACGAACTGGACGCCGACGGCCGTGACCGAAACCGAACACCTGATGGACCTGATCAAGCGTCGTCACAAGCTGCTTCGGCCCAAGTCGCCAGCCAAATCTAAATAAATCGTGTGTATTATCGCTTCCACGTGAGGCGGTCTTTTTTCGCCGAGCATAACTGGCGGCGTGCGCTGGAACTGCGCGAAAATCGCCAAAAAAACATTGACCTGACCCGTGCGTAACCGATAATTGATTTGTCGGCCGAGCGCTCCGGTCGAGCGAGGGAAAACCCCTTGGCTGGATCAGATGTGGCGAAGCCGACCGAGCGTCGGTGAGGAGGCCCCTCCCCCGGCGAGCGCGGTGCCCCGCAAGACGTTACGGGGCGGAAAGACTCCGGCGGCCCGGTGTGCGGTGCAGACCTCGTCAACACCACACACGACTCGGGTGACGGCTGGAATGGCTCTTTTCGGAATGGAGGTGATCCTTGGAATTTGACTGTACGCGTGTCCGGAGTGGGCTGCGGTAGGCAGCTCGACGGGGCTGTCGAGCAGCTCCCACCACCGGACCCCAAACTGCCGCCCGCTCCGATGCGTCGGAGCGGGCTATTTTTTTATCCCTTACACATCATCACCTGGTCGCCCCGTAATGCCGGTGTATCTTTCCGGGGTGTTGTTCTGTAATTCAGTGGAGGTTCTTTGCTACACTTCACGGATGCCTGAAACAGAACAGGATGCCCTGTTGGCGCTGACCCTGACGGAGGGGTTCGGACAGACCACGATCCGGCGATGCCTGGAACACTTCGGTAACGCCTCGGCTGTGCTGGACATGTCTGTTCAAGAACTGGCTCAGATCGAGCAGGTCGGAATCCATAAAGCCAGACGGCTTCGCGCCGCACTCGATGAAACCTGTACAGGTGACATGCTTACACGTGAAAAGGCTCTGATTCAAGAGCATGATGTCACACTGATCGGGATGCATGATCCGGGTTATCCCAAGTTATTGCGACACATCCCCGATCCGCCGCCGTTGCTATGGGTTCGGGGTCAGCTAAGAGAAGAAGATGCGCTGGGGTTGGGCATCGTCGGGTCCAGGCGTTGCACGCATTACGGCCGGGAGCAGGCGGACCGATTTGCGGCGCTGTGTGCCCAGAGTGGTTTGTGCATTATCAGCGGCGGGGCGCATGGAATCGATGCGTCGGCTCATCGCGCGGCACTGCGTGTCGAGGGCAGAACCATTGCGGTGATCGGATCGGGATTAGCTGAACCGTATCCGCGCGACCACCGCGAGCTATACGATCAGATCGCCGGCAAGGATGGCGAACACGGCGCGGTCGTCAGCGAGTTTCCGATGTCAACGCCGCCGAGCGCAAAAAACTTTCCTCGACGCAACCGGATTATCTCGGGTATGTCGCTGGGCGTGTTGGTGGTGGAGGCGGCAGCACGAAGCGGCGCCTTGATTACCGCAAGGCTGGCCGTAGAAGAACATCACCGTGAGTTGATGGCGTTGCCCGGCAGGGTGGATTTGCCAGGGTCGGCGGGGTGCCACAAGATCATCCGTGAGGGGTGGGCCACGCTGGTCACCAGTCCCGCGGAAGTGCTCGACGCGTTGGGTGAAGCGGGGCAGATGTTAAAAGCCGGGATGATGCAAACGGGATCCGAGGCGCTTGCGGATCAGGACACAGGACTACCCGGCCTGACGGAAACGCA